>JACQDU010000702.1 GCA_016200955.1 bacterium | reverse complement strand
CGAGAGCGCGACGGCGGTCACGCAACCCTCGTGGCCGGAGAGGCGCGAGAGCTCCTTCCCCGACTCGGCGTCCCAGAGCCTGAGCGTCTGGTCGTTGCCTCCCGAGAGCGCGCGCTTCCCGTCTCCGACGAAGGCCGCGGCCATGACCCAGCTCCTGTGGCCGGAGAGCGTCCTCACCTCTCGCCCGCTCGCGGGGTCCCAGAGCTTGAGCGTCGCGTCGCGGCTCGCCGTGAGGACGCGCGTCCCGTCGGGCGAGAACGCCGCCACCTGGACCTCGGCGGAGTGGCGCATCGCCGCCGGCAGCACGAGCGGCTCGAGCGAGCTCGCGTCCCAGAGCCTCGCGCTCCCGCCCGCGCCCGCCGAGAGCGCGCGGCGCCCGTCGGCCGAGTAGCGCACGCAGTCGACCGAGCCGTCGCCTCCGGGCCGCTCGATCCGCAACCGGCCCGTCTCGAGCTCCCACGAGCGCACCGTCCCGTCTTGGCCTCCCGAGAGCACCTCTCGCTCGTCGGGCGAGAGAGCCGCCGAGATCGCCCAGCCTTCGTGGCCCGGGAACGAGCGCAGCTCGCGGCCCGTCGTCAGGTCCCAGAGGCGAACGCTCCCGTCCCCGCCCGCGGACAGCGCGCGCTTCGAGTCGCGAGAGAACACGACCGAGAGGATCCAGCTCGCGTGGCCCCCGAGCTCGTGGATGAGGCGCCCCGTCGCGAGGTCCCAGAGCCGCAGGACGCCGTCGTCGGTCCCCGTGAGCCCGAGCTTGCCGTCGCGAGAGATCGCGACGGAGTGCGTGCTCGGGGGAAGGACGAACGTCCGGATCGGCGCACCTCCCGGGAGGTCCCAGACGGTGACCCACGGGTCCATGCCGCCCGAGATCGCGACCCTCCCGCTCTCGGAGACCGCGAGCGACGCCACCATGCTCGCGACCTTCCAGTCGTAGCTCCCGAAGACCGCGAAGAGGCGCGTCCTCCTCGTCCTCAGGAGAGGAGCGAGGACCTCGAGAGAGAGACCGCGTGGCGGCGGCACCGGAGGAGGCGGTGGAGGCGGTGGCGGCGGAGGCGGCGGCGTCGTCGTCGTGGGAGTGTCGGAGAGTCCGAACCCTCCCGTGGCGGCGAAGGCGGCGGTTCCCGCGAGGAGGAGGAGCGCGCCCGCCGCCGCGAGCCGGCGCCGGGCTCCGCGCGCTCTCTCGCCCCGGGCGAGAGCGCGGGTCTTGCGCGAGCGCCCTCTCGATCGCGGCGGCGAGCGAGGGCGGCGTCTCGGGACGGACCGTGAGGAGCGGGACGAGCTCGCCCGAGGCGATGCTCACGAGGACCTCGACGAGGCTCCCTCCCTGGAAGGCGGGGACGCCCGCGAGGCACTCGTAGAGGATCGCTCCGAGCGAGAAGACGTCCGCCTGGGGCGCGGCCCCCTTGGTGTCGCCGACCTGCTCGGGCGCGACGTAACCGATCGTTCCCTTGAACGCCTCGCCCTGCGAGATCGAGACGCTGAGCTCTCCTCCCTGCGTCTCGCGGTCGAAGTGCTTCGCGAGGCCGAGGTCGGCGACGAGAGGCGTCCCGTCTCCCGTGAACAGCACGTTCTCGGGCTTCAGGTCGCGATGGACGACTCCTCGCGCGTGCGCCCGCCCGAGAGCGCGCGCGAGCTTCCGTCCGAGGGCGACCGTCTCCTCGACCGGGAGAGGTCCGCCCCGGAGCCGGTGTCTCAGCGTTCCTCCCACGAGGAACGGCATCACGATGAAGGGTCCCGCCGGCGAGTCGCCCGAGTCGAGGAGAGGGACGAAGCCGTCGGCCTCTCCCATCGCGGCGAGCAGCCTCCCCTCGCGCTCGAAGCGAGCGAGCGCCGAGGGCGAGCCCGGGCGGTTCAGGACCTTGACCGCCCTCTCGGTGCCGTCGGGCGCGAGCGCGCGGTAGACCGCGCCCGCGCCGCCGCGGCCGAGCATCTCGAACACCTCGTAGGGCCCGAGCTTCACGGCCGCATGATGTCAGCGACGAGCGGGAGAGACACGCGGGCGACTAGAGCTTCGTGAGCCTCTTCGCGATCGGGTAGCGCCGCCCGACGCCGAAGGCCTTCGAGGTGACCTTGAGGCCCGGGGGAGCCTGCTTGCGCTTGTATTCGTTGCGCTCGACCATGCGCACGACCTCGCTCACGACGTCGGGCGCGAAGCCGCGCGCGACGATCGCCTCGGGCTCCAGCATCTCCTCGATGTACAGGTCGAGGATCTGGTCGAGGACCCTGTAGGGCGGGAGAGAGTCCTCGTCCTTCTGGTCGGGGCGCAGCTCCGCCGAGGGCGGCTTCTCGATCGAGGCGAGAGGGATCCTCTCTCCCGCGCGGTTCACGAAGCGGCTGAGCTCGTAGACGAGCATCTTCGGCACGTCCGAGATCACGGCGAGGCCGCCCGCCATGTCGCCGTAGAGCGTGCAGTAGCCCGTGGCCATCTCGCTCTTGTTGCCCGTCGTGAGCAGGAGGTCCGCGAACTTGTTCGAGAGGGCCATGAGGATCGTCCCGCGGATGCGGGCCTGGACGTTCTCCTCGGTCACGTCCGGGCGGCGGCCCACGAAGGGCTCGGCGAGGCTCGCGAGGAAGGCCTCGAACATGGGCTCGATCGGGATCGTCGTGTAGCGGATCCCGAGGTTCCGCGCGAGGGCGTGCGCGTCGTCCTTCGAGCCCTGGGAGGAGAAGCGAGACGGCATGGACACGCCCAGCACGTTCGCCGGGCCGAGCGCGTCGGCGGCGATCGCCGCCGTGAGCGCCGAGTCGATCCCTCCCGAGAGCCCGAGGAGCGCTCGCTGGAAGCCGCACTTCCTCGCGTAGTCGCGCGTCCCGAGCACGAGGGCGCGGTAGACCTCCTCGATCTCGCTCGGCTTCTCCTCCCGCGAGGGGCCGACCACGGTCCCCGCGGCCGGGTCCACCTCGAGCACGAGGAGGTCCTCCTCGAAGCTTCGCGAGCGCGCCGAGAGCCTTCCCCTGGAGTCGAACGCGAACGAGGAGCCGTCGAAGACGAGCTCGTCGTTCCCGCCGACCTGGTTCGCGAACAGGAACGGGAGGCCGTGCGCGAGCGCGTGAGCCCGCACGAGCTCGTGGCGGAGCGTGACCTTCGCTCTGTGGAAGGGAGACGCCGAGATGTTCACGAGGACCTTCGCGCCGCGCTTGGCCGCGTCCGCGACGGGGTCGATGTTCCGGTAGAGCCGTCTCCCCCGGAACGTCGGGTCGGCGCACCACATGTCCTCGCAGACCGTGATCCCGAAGGGGACGCCGGCGATCGCGACCGGCGCTTGCGCGGGGGCGGGCTCGAAGTAGCGGTCCTCGTCGAAGACGTCGTAGGTCGGGAGGAGCCGCTTCCTCACCGTGGCCTTGACCTCGCCCTTCTCGAGAACGGCGGCGCTGTTCCACAGAGGCCGTCCCTCGTCGTTCCTGTTCTCCTCCGGAACGCCCACGATGAGAGCGGGCCCGCGCGAGGTCGCCTTCGCGAGCCGCAGGAGCGCGGCCCACGCGTCGCGGACGAATCCCTTCCGCTCGAGGAGGTCGCGCGGCGGGTAGCCGCAGACGGCGAGCTCGGTCCCGACGACGAGGTCACAGCCGAGCCCGCGAGCGCGCTCGAGCGTCGACTCGAAGCGGGCGACGTTCCCCGCGAGGTCGCCGACGGTCGGGTCTTCCTGGGCGAGCGCGATCTTCATTCTTCCTCTCCCGTCAAATCCGTGCCGCCGCTCTCATCGATATCATCGTCGTGGGAGTCGTCATCGAGGCGAGGCGCGAGGCTTTTCTCGGCGTACTTGTTCCTGTGCGCGCGCCTCTCCCCGGGCGCGGGGATCTCCTGCGAGCCCGCCTCGTCGTCGATCTCGAGCTGGCCCTTGGCCAGGCCGTGCTCGCCGAGCTGCTTGGGCAACAGATGGTCCTTGGCGATCGCGAGCTTCTCGACGCTGGTGTAGCCAGACAGCTCCACCATCTCCATGCGGTCGAGCAGCGGCTGGCTG
>JACQDU010000701.1 GCA_016200955.1 bacterium | reverse complement strand
CGATCGCCGTCGTGCGCTCCTCGAGCGGCCCGCTCACGAAGTCACGGCGCCCACGCCAGCGCCGACGCGATCGTGGCAGCGAATTGATAGCCAACTTGATGGACCAACCGCGAGCACTCATGAATGATGCGGGCTAGCTCGGGAAGCTTGCCCTGGTTCGCCTGCGCGTCACTCTGCCCCTCGTAGGTGCAAAAGCGGTGGTCGAAGTGGAAAAACATCTTGGCTTCGAAGAGGGGGAGCATCCTGAACCCGTCACGTACATACTGATTCGATTGACGTACCCACACGGCAGCCTCCAGATCTCCCCGACTTCGGAACAGCGCGGAGTCATTCGTCAGGTGAAACATCGTTGCGAACTGCACCCCCCATGGGTTGCCGTTCACGTCACTCTCCTGCATGAAGATGCCGGCGCGGCGATAGAGCGTCAGGTTCAGATCGGCGTCGCGACGAGAGCGAAACGTCGGGCACGTCCGAGTGTTGGGGTTGAGTGCGGCAAGATCGAGCGCTGACAGTGTGAAGTGTCGCTCACGGTCACGTAAGTCCGCCGTTGTTCGCGCGAAGAACAGCAGGTCGGCACGTTCAGTTGGGCCAATCGTCATCAGCATGAACCTGAAGGCGTGATGCACACCGGGGAACACACGTTCTTCGTTCTCGAAATGGAACACGCTTGCGAGGCTGTTTGTCTCAACCAACGCCTGGAAGAACTCCTTCGTGGTGTCTTCGGTGACTAGACCTGCGGGGGCAAGAAACCCAGCTCGCCCGCAGGGTCCAAGCAGTGTTCGGTTGTGCTCCGCAAAGAGCGCGTAGGTGTTGACGTCACCCTTTCCACAGAGTGGGAAACGTCCGGACTGGCGCAGAAAGTGGCTCTGCCCTTCTGCTTCGCGGCTTGCCGCACACCACTCCTTCCATAGCTCCACGTTCGCGGACGGCAAGTCCGCGATCAACTTCTTGCGTGTGGTTGCGTTGGACGCGTTTGCGATCTCGTCGTGGCGCGAAGCAAAGAACTCGTGCTCCGTCAGCTTTACCCGCTCCCAGGGCGGGTTGCCGAGGACCACATCGAACCCGCCACGGGCAAAGACCTGGGGGAACGCGAGGTGCCAGTGGAGGAACCGATACTGCCTCGCGAGCCGCTCGACCGTCTTCACCATGAGGACAGGAGGTGTCCCCTGGCCGTCGCGGAGGCGCCACCAAGCGTCGTTCGTGGGCGCCGCCACGGCGAGATCCCCCGGTTTCTTGGGCCAGACGAACGCCGCGCACCAGGCGTCTGCGACGAGACGCTGGTGCCGGTAGGCTGGCGACTCGAGGAGCCCCTCCCAGGACGATTCCTTCCGCGAGAGCGCCACCGGGTCCGCGTCCGAGGCTGTCTCGAGCGCCGCGACTGCCGCTGCAACGGCAGCCGCCTCGTCCTTGACGGTCTTCTCCCAGAAGTCGGCCTGGCCCTCCAGGGCCTTCTTGTTCCGCTTCTTGAGTTCGGTCGCGACCTTCTTGTCGTCGCCCTCGATGACCTCCCAGGCCGCGTCGGGGAGGCCCTTCGCCATGATCTCGGGCGTGGCGCCGAGGAGCGCGTTGCCGTGGCGGATATGGGAGTCGAGGAACGTGAGCGGCAAGCCCGGCTCGACCGCCTCCATCCAGAGGCTGACCTTGCACAGCTCGACCGCAAGCGGGTTCAGGTCCACGCCGTGGAGGCAATGCCCGACGACCTGGCGGAGCGCGTGGCGATACTCGGCGGCCGAGGGCGTCCCGTGCGCCATGAGCCGCGCGACATGAGCGGCGAGGCGGCGGGCCGCCGCGAGTAGGAAGTGCCCCGAGCCGCAGGCCGGGTCCACGATCGCGAGCTCGAGGAGAGCCTCGGCGGGCCGCGTCGGGTTCGCCGCGACCCGCGCCTTCATGACGGGCTCGAGCGCGGTGTCGAGGAGCACTTGGACGAGGCTGTCGGGCGTGTAGTAGCTGCCGCTCGTCTTGCGTGCGTTGCCCTTCGTCTCGTCTCCCGTCGCGAAGCCGAAGCGCCGGCCGCCGTCGGTCACCTGCGGAACGAGCTCGAGCAGGCTCTCGTAGACGCTGCCGAGCTCCTCGGGGCCCATGTCGCGCCAGTTGACGCGGGAGAGCCCCGACTCCTCGCGAAGCCAGGAGAGTCGGAAGACCGCGAGCAGGAGGGCGCTGTTCGACAGCCGCGCCGAGTCGAGCGCCGGGCACTGAGTTTTCGCGAAGATCCCGGCCAGTGCGGGGAGCCCGAGCCGCGGCTCCCCCGTCGCGGTGCCCCGGAAGACGATCTTGGTCGCCTCCCACAGGTCGGAGAAGCGGTCGTGGGCGCTCCTCTTGACCGATCGCTCGCGGAGACGCTTAAGGCTGTAGCCGTCGGCGTAGAGCTTCCTTGCGAGCGCGGGCACCGTGCTTGGGTGAAGCAGCTCGCGCTCCTCGACCGTCAGGAGGAAGATCAGGCGGTAGGCGAGACGGAGAAGCTGCTGGAAGTAGCCCTCCTTCGTGAGGGTGCCGTCCTGGAAGGCTCCCCGGAGAGCTGTGTTCTCGCGGTGAGCAAGGAATCCCTGGCCCAGCGCAAGGAGCGCCTCCTCGACGCCCCGTCGCAGATGCTCGCGAGCACGCGTTCCCTCCTCGCGCCCGGCCGCACGCCAGGCCTCGAGCGCACACTCGGTCACGGGCTGGTCGGGCCGTCCGAAGCGTGACTCGTGGACGAGAAGCCAGAGCGCCGCGAAGTCGGCGTAGCGCTCCTCGGTAAAGATCCGCGCCAGGTCGGCCTGGATCCACGCGGGGCGCGTGAGGCTCGCGTTGTCTCGAAGGATCCGCAGTGTGTCTCCGTCCGAGGCGAGGCCCCACAGGGCTTTCTCCTCGGCGTTCAGGAACTCCTGCGCCAGGCCGAAGGCGCTCCGGCGTCGGCCTGCGTCTCCGTGGACGGAGGAGGGGGAGTCGAGACCAGCTCCCACCGGTGCCACGATAACGGGCACACGCCCGCCGAGCGCCGCGTGGCCTATGGGATACGTGCGCTCCGCGATCACCGCGGGTGGCACCTTCGCGAGCGAGGTGAAGCCGAAGCAGTCGCGAAGGAGCGCCGTCACGAACCGCTCCGAGAGCGCCCCGCGCTCCGCGCCGCTCGCGCGTCCCGAGGTGAGGTCGCCCCAGTGCGCCTGCGCGATCCGCCAGTAGCGGCCGATCTCGTCTCGGAGGTTGAGCCCTTTCGGAACGCCGTAGTCGGCGGCGCCCTGCTGATCGGCGGCGAGCTGGGCGACGCGCGAGAGCCAGTCCGGCGAGAGGAGGCCGCCCTCTATGGAAAGAGCCTCGAATGCCAGTTGCGTCTCGCGTTTCCTGGATCGGCGATGCACGGTCATGGTGCTCAACCTACCGGGGGAAGGAGAACGAAGATCCCGATGACGTCGGCCGGTAACAGCGCCTTGACGCTGTAGCTACCACGGGCGTCCGCCGCCTCTCGGACGCGTCGATGGTCGGCGAGGAGCGCCTGGGCTCGACGCTCGGCGAAGGCGTCGAGCTCGCCTGTCCGGCCGTCGAGCTCCTTTAGCGCCTGGCCCACGGCCCGCTCTCGGACGTGCGTCGGCGGGTCGGCCGCGGGCGTCGGGAGCATGAGCGCCAGGGCGTCGCTGCCCTCGAGCGGCGCCCCCGAGGATCCGATCCACGCGATCGCCGTCGCCTCCTCGACGAGCAGGGTCGATGTTCCGCGCGTCCGCTGGCTCACGAGCTGGTGGCGGAGACGAAGGAGCACGACCGTCGTCCGCTCGGTGACCTGGGCCGACACCCAGCACCCGACACGGCCGAGCACGGCCGGATCGGTTCCGCTCTCCTCGGCGCCCGCGGCCAGCGTGCGCTCGAGCACCGTCTCGGCGAGGACGGCAACGAGCGGGTGGCTTCTTTGCACCGGGCGGCAGCGTGCCGCCGCCGGGTAGTCGAAGTCGATCTGCACGGTCCCCGCGAGCCCCTCGGCTTCGAGTCGCTCGCGCACCTCGTCGGGCAGGGCGTCAAGCGGAGCCTTGAAGCCGTGCCGGAGCGGCTCGAGCCCCGCACCGAGCCGCGCGAGCGCACGGTCAGTGAAGCGCTGGACGTCCTCGCGCCCGCCGACAGCCGTGAGGGTCTTCTTCCACTCGGGGAGAACGTCCTCGGGCTTCAGGCGGCGCTGCGCGAAGACCGTGCGGTTTCGCCTCGCGTTCTCAGCCGCGTCCTCCCATGCCGCCTCGAATAGCGGAAGCTGCTTCGCTCTCGTGGCGTCCCCGCCACCCCGGCGCCGGAGGAGCACGGCCTTGAGGAGCACCTGGGTCAGGGCCTGCCCCTCGTCCGGGACCGGCACGGGAACGCCCAGCTCCTCCCGGATCTTCGCGGCCTTGCGGAGGATCACCTCGAGGACGGCGCCGTCGACCGGGTTGTTGGCCCCGTAGATCAGCGTCGCACGGACGACCTCGCGCTTCTGCCCGAATCGATCGACGCGCCCCTCGCGCTGCTCGTGGCGAGTCGGGTTCCAGGAGAGGTCGTAGTGGACGACGGCGTCGAATTCCTCCTGGAGGTTGACCCCCTCAGAGAGGCAGTCGGTTGCGATCAGGATTCGCTTCTCTGCCCCGCCGAGCGCGTCGACGCGCTCCCTACGCTCGTCCGACCCAAGCTCGCCTGTGACCACGTCCACGGTCACGCCCTTGAGACTGAGGCTCGCTCCCAGGTAGTGCGCCGTCGCGATGTAGCGGCAGAAGACGACCGGGCTGTAGCCGTCGGCGATGAGCTCTTTGAGGTGGTCGGCCAGGAGCTTGAGCTTGGGATCGCCGGTCTGTCCCGTGAGCTGCTCGGCCTGGCCAATGAGGTCGGCGAGGGCGGGATCGTCGGTGCCCGCGGGGGGCTCGATGTCGTCGTCCGGGAGCACGTCGGCGCTGCCGTCGAAGACCCGATCCAGGATCGCCTCGTCGGCGGTGTCCTCCTCCAGCCCGGCCCGAGTCCTGAGGGCCTGAACAGCGGCCGCAGGGCTCGAGGCCACGCACCGCATGAGCGCGAGTGTGCTCCAGAAGTTGAGCCGCTGGCGGCGCTCGTCCCCCTCGGCGGCGGCGACAACCCCGGCGCAGTAGTCGAGCACGGCGTCGAAGAACGTCTCCCACGCCCCCGTGAGCTTGTAGGTGAGCTCCTTCGTCTCGCGGCGGGGGAAGAGGTTCCCCTCCTTCCACTCGGCGATGTCCACCCGGCGGCGCTGGACGAAGTGGCGCGACAGCCGCTCGCGCACCCGCGTCCGTTCGTCGCCCTGGAGCTCGGGGATCCGCTCGAACTCGCGGTCGAGGAGCCCCAGAAGCCGGTAGAACGCGGCGTCGTCGCCGCTGTGCGGTGTCGCGGTGAGCAGGACGAAGTGTCGCGTGGGCGACTCGGTGAGCCCTTTGAGAAGCTCGTAGCGCTGGTGGCGCCCCTTGGTCGCCGCGGCGCAGGTGTGAGCCTCGTCGACGATCACGAACTCGGGGCAGGCTCTCAGGAACTCGCTCCGGCGCCGCTCGCTCTTGATGTAGTCGAGGCTCACGACCGTGTGCGGGTACGCGGAAAAGATGCTCTCGCTCGGCGGCAGGTTCGCCTCGAGACGGCTCGCGCTCGCCGCCGTCACGGGCATGGGTCTGATGTGGAAGCGGGCGTCGAGCTCGGAGACCCACTGCTCCACGAGGTGCGGCGGGCAAAGCACCGTCGTCCGCTCGATGTCGCCGCGGTCGAGCAGCTCCCGTGCGATCAGCGCTGCCTCGATCGTCTTGCCGATGCCGACGTCGTCCGAGACGAGGAGGCGCACGGGATCGAGCTTAAGCGCCATGAGCAGGGGGACGAGCTGATACGCCCGTGGCTCGACCGAGATCTGTCCGAAGCCGCGGAACGGACCCGCGCCGCGCCGGAGCGAAAGCAGGAGCGCGTCCCTGAGTAGGAGCGCGGCGTCGTGGCCGGCCTTCTGCCTCGGATCCGGCTTCGGGAACGACGCCTCGGTGACGGGCTCAGCCTCGAGCGCGACATGGATGAGGGTCTGGTCTTCCTCTGAGCCGGATACGGGCCGGACCTTTAAGGTCTCGGTGTCGCTCCCGGTGAGGACGATCCACTCGCGCCCCCGAGCGCGGATCAGGCTCCCAGGGCTGTAGCTGACCGGGCTCACGCGTCCCTCCCGAGCGTCTTGCGGAGGCGGTTGAACGAGCCGGGCCAGGCGGTCTCGCTGTTGTCGAAGACCACGACCTCAAAGCCCTTGTCCTCGAGCCGGCCCCGGACCGAGGCTGCCGCGTCCTCGAAGACGACTGCGACGTAGTGCCCGCGGAAGACCAGCGGGACACTTACGTCGCCGATGACGAGCGGCTCCGCGTCGGGCGCCGGGAACGAGCGCCCGCGGGCGAGCTCGAGCCACCGTGCGGCGCGGGCGTCCGTCTTTCCCACCGACGGCGCCGCGGCCGGGCTCGTCGGGGGCGTCGCGGGCGCAGTCGGAGAGGGGCCCGGCGCGATGCCCGTGGTCGTCGCGGAAGCCAGACGCTTGAGGATCGTTCTCACTTCCGGGTCGCGGCGGTCGATCAGCTCGTGGTCGGGCTGGTTGTAGTAGGACATGAGGCAACGGTAGCAGGCGGCAACGCACAAGGTCCCGGGCAGGTCCGCGAGCTTCTCAAGGTCGTCGGCGTCGAGGTGCATGATCTTCAAGGCGACGCGGGCCACCTGACCGAAGGTCTCGGGCTCGGCGACCAGCCGGGAGAGCACCCCGGCGCCGCCCTCGGTTGCTTCGTAGAGCAGGAAGCCTCGGCGCGCGTCCCTGTTCGGCATGGGCTCCGCGAGGATCTCGCCCTCCTCGAGCTCGAACTCGGCCTCGAGCCCGCGAAGGAGCGCGTGCTGGAGCGTGGCGAGCGTCGTCTGGGAGAGGTCGGGCGCGACGAGCAGAACCTGGAGAGCGTTCTTTCGGTCGTGAACGCTCGGCACGATCCACTGCCGCGGTGTCGCCGTCGGATCGGCAGCCTCCGCTCCCTCGTCCAGGTTCTTGGCCCAGAGGCCGGAGAGCGGGTCGATCTTGAAGCCGAGCTGCGTGCGATCCGCCCGTCGGCGCAGTCCCTTGTTCAAGCGGGTGATCGTCGCGCCAGGACCGAAGGCGAGGCGAACGATCTCGCCGTCCGAGTCGGCCACCGTGCCGCGGCGCACGTCGAGGACGTTGTCGCGGGTCGCCCACTCGAACGTCGTCTGGAGCTCGAAGCCCTGTCGCTGCCGCTCCTCGTCGTTCGCCGTGATCCTCTCCGCCGGGTGCGTGGCGACGTTCTCGATGCGGTAAGTGTGGCCGACGATCTCCGCGTCCCCGAGCGAGGCCGAGCAGGCGTGGCAGAGCGAGACCTGGTCGTTGAAGTGACCCGCCCCGCATGTCTTGCAGATCCGGACCGCCTTCGTCGGGAGCTGCGTGTCGGGGGTGGCGCCCTCACGGATCCCGAGCGGGAGGAGAGCCCGCACGACGCGGTACGCGCGTCCCTCGTGGTAGACGAGGCTTCGCGGACCGAACTCGGAGAGCGCGAGGAACCGTGGCCGTTGCAGGTAGGTCTGCTTGCCGCGCCCGTCGTTTGTCGCCGGCACGAAGGCCATGAGCGGGAGGCGCGGGAAGTTGTAGCCCGGGAGGAAGCCCTCGGTCGCCAGGTACCGGTAGGTGTAGAAGTCGCTCGAGAGGCTGCTCGTGCCCTTCTGAAGGAGGGTGAGCTGCTCGAGCGCCTGGGCGTGGCGGCTCTGCGCGGCTCGCTTCTCCTTCTGGTTGGCCGCATAGTCGTCCATGGTGCGGCGGGCCGCGTCTCGCTGCTGCTCCGCCGCCGTGAACAGGTCGCGCCACCGCTTGAACGCGTCCTCGAAGCGGCCGACGGCCCCCCCGACCACGTCCGCGGCGAACGCGTCGCGGCCGGGATACCAGGGCGCAAGCTCGGGCGTCAGGTCGGCCTTGAGGAGGTCGAGCACGCGGCCGATCCGGACAAGGGCCTGCTCCGCGACCTTCGGCGCACTGAGCGGCGTCTTCACCTCCGGGCGGACCGGCCGCGTGGGATCGGCGAGAACCAGGAGCTCGGAGATCGACGGGTCGAGAGGGTTCTCGCAGCAGGCAAGCCAGATCGCCCGGAGGTGACTCTCGACCAGGTCGCGGTTCGCCAGGTCGAGGAGCGGCGGGCGAACCTCCCCGTGGACCATGGCTTTCGGGTCTCGGAAGAAGTACTGGTCGTGCGGGCCCTGCGCAGAGCAGTAAGTGAGGACGAGCGCGGCCTGTCCCCCGCGTCCGGCGCGGCCGCTCCGCTGGGCGTAGTTGGCCGGGGTCGGCGGGATATTCCGCAGGTAGACTGCGTTCAGCGCCGAGATGTCGACCCCGAGCTCCATGGTCGGCGAGCAGAAGAGCACCGGGAGGAAGCGGTTCGCTTCCCCGATCTCACGCACCTGCTTCTCGTTGGCTGCGAGGTCCTCTTGCTCCTTCTGGCCGTAGCGGAATCGCTTCTCTCGAACGGCGCGCTTGTCCCCGTCCACCTGGGCCGTGTGCTCTCGCGCCTCGAAGCCGAAGAGCGGGTGGACCGGATTCCGGAGCAACACGGCGAGGTTCGCGTAGAAGTCGCGAAAGAAGGCGCTCTCGCCCGGCTTGGCTTCGCCGGGAGTCCCGTTTCGGAAGAGAACGCAAGCGTCGTTGAGCTTCCAGCCGGTCTGGCTCCCGAAGGGGGTCACTTCCTCGGAGACCAGGCCGTGCGTCGAAGCCGCGCGGAGCAGAACCTCGACGAGCGCGTCGAACTCTTTCGACTTGAGATTGCGGATCTCGTCGCTCCCGTTCCAGAGATCTGACTCACGCAACTTCTTCCCGAGGGCGCTCCGCGATCCGCCGCGCACGACCAGGTCCTCGTCGCGCATGGTCATATCCCGACGCGACGGCGAGGCGACGAAGAGCCACCGTGCGCGCCGGGGCTTCTCGTCGATCCCGAAGCCCCACGGCGCCCTGATTCGGCTGTGCGACTTCGAGAGCATCTGCTCGACGGACGTCGGGTCGAGGACCTGGCTGCGGATCGCCATCCACTGGCGGAGGTGCTCGAGGAGCTTGCGGTAGACCGCAACCCGGACCTTCGTCGACGCCGTCCTGAGCACGGTCGGCGCGTCGACGAAGAGCGAGTCGTCCGCGGCGAGCTCTTCGAGTCCGAGATAATCCACCTCGACCATGCGGAGCTGCTCGAGGTTCGGGTTCGTGTAGCGCCAGCCACGACGCTGATCGAACCAGACGCGGTAGGCGAGCACCTGCCGGAGCGACGACTCGGCCTCCTGGAGGTTGAAGCCCTTGAGTCCTGGTTCAAGGAGCCACTCGGCGCGGATCTCCGGCGTCGCGCGGTCGAACCCAAGGGCCTTCTGCTGGGCGCTGCCGAGCTCGTCGCTGCGGAGGCCTTTGGCCCCGGCCAGATCGAGCGCACCGAGGAAGCCCGCGCGGATCAAGCTGACGAACAGAAAGTCGTTGAAGTGCCCGGCCTGGAGCGCGGCGTCCTGGCGGTTGTCGGTGAAGCCGAGCAGTTTTCGCGAGTGCTTCTGGAGCCCCGAGTCGCTCCCGTGCATCCACCTGAGAGCGCTCCCCACGAGCACGGTCGTCGCCGAGCTTCGCCCCTCGGCCGAGAGCGAGGCGAGGCGGTTGCGGTCGCGAGCGGCACCGCCCTGCGTGGCCCCGCACCGGAGGCAGAATCGGAACTTGCCTGGCAGGAACCAGGTGTGCGTCCCGAACCCCAGCTTGCCCGTGGGCGAGACCGAGAGCGAACGGGCCCTGGCTCCGCGGTAGTGACGCTTCAGGCGGGGGCTCCCGGCCGCGTCGTACTCGAGCCAGGTTTCGGGGTAATCCTCGTCACGGTCGTCGAACTTGAACTCGGCGTCGGCGGAGTGCGGCGTGAGGAATCCGAAGATCTCCCGATCGTCCATCCCCCCGTCCAGATCCTCGACGGACTCGTCCTCCTCCTCGTCAGGACGTGACGGCACCGCGTCGTCGATGTCCCGAGGGAGGACCATGCGGCTCCTGCCCTCGGTGACGAGGCGAACGGGGTGATACTCGTGACCGCACTCCCGGCAGAAGTGGACAGGGTAGAGCCGCTTCGTCGGGTCGCCGGGAAGGAATTGCTGCCCCTCGACCGTGACCGTACGTCGACCGGGGGGCTCAAGGGTCGCGAAAGCGTGCCCGGCCCCCGATATGAACTGGTGAAGCTTGAAGGCGAAGAAGCTGCGCCCGCTCGCATGAGGGGACTGCGTGCGGTGCTCTTCGGGAATGCTCGAGATCAGGAGGAGGTCCCGGAGGACGGACCGGCACGCCTTCGCGTCTCGTCCTGAGTCTTTGCTCAGCTCGGCTACCGCTTGCGTCACGGTGAGCGGAAGGGCCCTCACCCACCGCTGGTCGACCTTGGACCACTCCACGCCGAGCCTGGTCTCGACCCAGACGGCAAGCGGGTGGGTTCGGAGAGTCTTGTCGGAGACGTTCGCCGGAATGCCCGAATCAACGGCGGGTCCGAGGAGCGGGCGCACGGAGACGTCGGTCTTGTTCGCGTCGGTCACGCGCTCGAGCGTCTCGACGATCACGTTGCTCTCAGGGATCGTGATCGAGAAGAGCCGCGAGGCGACGCCCGCGACGATGCGGCTCTTGTCCTCGAGCGAGCCCGCGCTAGCCATAGTGGCCGACGTGCCGACGCACTGGAGCCGATCCGGAGCGAGCCGTTCGCGCACGCGCCTCACGAGAAGGGCCACGTCGGCGCCCTGACGACCGCGGTAGGTATGGAGCTCGTCGAGCACGAGGAACCGGAGGCCAGCGCAGTTCCCGATGACTCTCCTGTCGAGTGGGTCCTGCCGGGTCATCAGGAGCTCGAGCATCATGAAGTTCGTCAGGAGAATGTCGGGCGGGTTGTCGGCGACTCGGCCTCGCTCCTCTTGGTCCTCCTGGCCCGTGTAGCGAGCAAAGGTCACGGGCCGTTCGCCGTGCACGTTCGCGACGAACTTGTCGAGCTCCTCGAGCTGGCTGTTCGCTAGGGCGTTCATGGGATAGACGACGATCGCGCGCGTCCGTCGGGCCCCGCTCCGCTTCCGCTCAGCGAGCACGGTGTTCACGATCGGAATGAAAAAGCAGAGGGACTTGCCGGAGCCCGTGCCGGTCGTGACGACGTAGCTCTCGCCTTGCGAAGCGAGCGCGAGCGCCTGTTCCTGGTGCTTGTAGAGCGAGAGGGCTTCGCCACGAGGCGCGTCAGTCGTGGGAGGCGAGCGGAAGATCTCGGCGCACCGGGGCTCGAGCTGACCCGACGCCACGAGCTGATCGATGCTGGTCGTCTGTTTGTAGCTCGGGTTGATCTGGATCAGCGGCTCGGGCCAGTAGCGGTCTTGGGCGTAGATCGCGTCGACCTGGTCCCGGATGTCCTTGGCGTCGATCGTCGTAAAGGACGTCGCGAAGCGCTTGTACTCGCCCACGACACTGTCTCGGAGCGAAAAGACGTCCATGTTCCTCGTCGTCACGCAGGCTCCCCCGGCCTCTCGCCCGTTAATGTTCCGTCTTCGATCAGCGCGTCCGTCCGAAGCGGCCCAGCCCCGACCAGGTCCGCCGTCCTTCGGAAGGTCGCCGGCAGCGCGCCCCCCTCCTTCACGAACGTCGCCATTGTAAGCGCTCGGGAGGGCAGCGACCGCCCGATGCCAGCTCCTAGGCCGTGTGAGCCGAGATGCGGAATCTCGCTGGGGCAGTCCGGGCGCACATGGCCGACGTGAAGCCCAAATTGCGGACCGGTGGTGGGCGCCCGTATGGATGTCGCCGACACGCTCATGTTCACCCGCTACATGCGCGGAGCTGAAGCGTATGCGCTCCCCCGGCACGAAACATGCCGCGGCGCGTGTTCGCGTCTCGGGGAGGCGCGTGGGTGCGGGCGGTCTGCAAGGGCCCGGATCACCTTCATCGTACGACGTGCCACGCGAGCCCCCGCCCTGCGATAGGATTCCCGCGCTTGAGCTCACCCTTTCTCGAGGTTCCGCGCTCCAACTGGGTCGTTGCGAACG
This sequence comes from bacterium, assembly GCA_016200955.1. Lineage (GTDB taxonomy): Bacteria > Planctomycetota > J058 > J058 > JACQDU01 > JACQDU01. The sequence goes on along the minus strand of JACQDU010000701.1, from coordinate 11,539 downwards.
CCCTTGCTTTCGCGATCCGCGATCGATTTCCGGTGAGCCCGGGTCACACGCTGGTGATTCCGCACCGTCTAGTGGCTTCCTGGTTCGAGGCAACGCCCGAGGAGAAGAGTGCGATCCTCGACCTCGTTGATCACGTCAAACGCGACCTCGACGCTGGTCCGGCTCCTCCCGATGGCTACAACGTCGGCTTCAACGCGGGCGAGGCGGCGGGGCAGACCGTCATGCACCTCCACGTCCACGTGATCCCACGTTATCGCGACGACGTGGACGACCCCCGAGGCGGCGTGCGGCACGTGATCCCGTCGCGCGGGAACTACCTCCGCCCCTCACCCCTGGCTACCGGTGGGCTCGACGACCCGTTCGTGAGGCACCTCGTGCCGCTCTTCGGCCGTGCGACCGACGTGGCGATCGTTGCGGCGTTCATCCAAGAGAGCGGGCTCGAGCTCCTCAAGAGCCCCATCCTCTCGGCGCTCGCACGCGGGGCACGCGTCCGGATCCTCACAGGCGATTACCTCAACATCACGCAGGCCGACGCGCTCAAGATGCTCCTCGACTGGGCCAGCCTCGGCCGCTGGACCGAGGACGCGGCGATCACGAGCGGCGCACTCGAGTCCCGCGTCATCGAAGTCGAGCGACTCGAGGGCACGACCCGTTCGTTCCACCCGAAGTCCTGGCGCTTCGAGGGACCAGGGCTCGGCTCGGCGTTCGTCGGTAGCAGCAACGTCTCCCGCGGAGCGCTCGCAACCGGGATCGAGTGGAATCTACGGTCGGACCGCGATCGCGACCCCGCGGCGTACGAACTTATCGCCCGCGCCTTCGAGAGCCTTTGGCCGAGGGCGACTTCGCTCACTGCGGAGTGGGTCGCCGAGTACGCGAAGCGCGCCCGGCTCACGGCGGCTCCGTTGCCCGAGGGCGAGGTCGAGCTCACGAACTCGGAGCCCCCGCCCGAGCCGAACGACCTCCAGGGCGAGGCGCTCGCGGAGCTCGCCCGGAGTCGCGCCGACGGCCGCCGCCGTGCGCTCGTCGTGCTCGCGACCGGTCTCGGCAAGACGTGGCTCTCGGCATTCGACGTCGAGGCGTTCGGCAAGGCGAAGGGGTCATGCCCGCGCGTTCTGTTCCTCGCGCACCGGGCCGAGCTCCTCGATCAAGCTGCCAGGACCTTCCGGCAGATGTTCCGTCGGAGCTTCCCCGACGCTGGGCTGAGCTGGTTCGTGGGCGAGCAGAGGGAGCTCGGAGGCGACCTCGTGCTCGCGTCGGTCCAGAAACTCTCGCGGCCCGAGAACCTTAAGGTCCTAGCCCAGCAGAAATTCGACTACGTCGTCGTCGACGAGGTCCACCACGCCGCCGCGAAGAGCTACAGGGACATCCTCGCTCGGCTCGAGCCCCGGTTCTTGCTGGGGCTCACGGCGACCCCCGATCGCGCGGACGAGGGCGACGTCCTCGGGCTCTTTGACGACCACATCGCCTTCCGGGCCGACCTCGGTGTCGGCATCCATCGCGCCTTGCTCGTCCCGTTCGCCTACCACGGTCTCAAGGACGACCTCGACTACACGAACATTCCGTGGCGTAACCGCGCCTTCGATCCGACCGAGCTCGCAGCCGCTGTCCAGACGCAGGCGCGCATGGAGACGCTCTGGAGGGCATGGAACAAGCACCCGGCCTCGCGCACGCTCGTCTTCTGCTGCTCGATCGAACACGCGCGCTTTGCCCGTGATTGGCTCCGTGCGCGAGACGTCGTGGTTCGCGCGGTCCACTCGGGCGAGGACTCCGACGACCGCGAAACCGCGCTCCGGGACCTCGAGAGCGGGTCGATCCAGGCGATCTGCACGGTCGACCTGTTCAACGAGGGCATCGACGTCCCGAGGATCGATCGCGTCGTCATGCTGCGACCGACGGAGTCGCCGGTGGTCTTCCTCCAGCAGCTCGGGCGTGGTCTGCGCGTGGCGGGAGGGAAGAACCGGCTGCTCGTCATCGACTTCGTCGGCAACCACCGTGTGTTCCTCGAGCGCGTGCGGACGCTCATCTCTCTCGCGCCCCACCCCACGTCGCTCCGGGACTTCCTTGCGAAGGGCGTGGCGCCCGAGCTGCCGCCGGGCTGTTCGGTCGAGGTCGAGCTCGAGGCGAAGGAGCTCCTCCTCAAGCTCCTCATGCCCTCGGGTCGAAGCGAGGTCGAGCACGCCTACCGCGAGCTCTACGCCGCGCGGGGCAAGCGGCCGACGGCGGGCGAACTCTGCAGGCTTGGTTACAGCCCGTCGACGCTCCGCGACGCTCACGGGAGCTGGTTCGCGTTCGTCGGGAGCGAGAAGCACCTCAGCGAGTCGGAGGCCCGCGTCCTCACCGGAGCCCGCGAGTGGCTCGAAGAGCTCGAGAAGACTTCCATGGTGAAGTCGTTCAAGATGGTCACCCTCGAGGCTCTCCTCGAAGCCGACGCGCTCGGCTCAGGACTTTCCCTCAAGGATCTCGCGGGCCGATCGCACGGGATTCTGGAAAGGAACCCTGAGCTTCTGGCCGACCTCAAGAACGTCAAGGAGCTTCCCGACCCCGGAAAACCCGATCCGAAGGCGTGGCTCGCCTATTGGCGGAAGAACCCGATTGCCGCGTGGACCGGTGAGGGAAAGCGCCAGGCTGGTCGCGCCTGGTTCCGCGTCGAAGGCGAGCGGCTGTTGCCCAGGATTCCGATCGCCGCCGGTGACGAGGCGACGCTCGCCGACATGACCCGCGAGCTCGTGGACTACCGACTCGCGCTCTACCGCCGTGGGCGCAATACACAGCAGGAGCTCGGGGCCTCGTTCGCATGCAAAGTCATTTCGAACCAGCGCGACCCGATCCTCAAACTTCCGTCGCGCGAGCACCGTTCCGACCTGCCGACGGGCGAGACCACGATCCGGCTCCCCGACGGGAGCGCATGGCTGTTCCGGTTCATGAAGGAGTTCGTGAACGTCGCCCATACTCCGGGTGATCCCAAGAACAAACTCCCCGATCTCCTGCGAAAGTGGTTTGGGGTCGGTGCCGGCCGCCCGGGAACGGCATTTCAGGTCCGCTTCGTGCCCTTGCCTGACGGTTGGTGGGTCGAACCATCCGGCGAACACGTCCTGGCCGTACCGACTCGTGAGGCGATTCGTGCGTTCCCGACTCTCCAGGCTGCCGCAGGCGCGGCGACGGGCGCCCTCGTGGCCGAGCCCGAGGCTGACCAGGTTCGCCTCCCCATTGCCTCGCATGGCGACGAGATCTTCGCCGTCCGCGCGTCAGGCGACTCGATGGACGGAGGTCCTCGGCCGATCCGCGATGGAGACTGGCTCGTCCGCCGCTTCGCCCGAAGCGCGGGTCTTGGCGCGATTGCAGGCCGCGTCGCGCTCCTCCAGGTCGAGGACGAGCATGGTGCCTTCGGCTACCAGGTCAAACGAGTCGTTCAGGACGGCTCCCGCTGGACCCTCCGGTCAGACAACCCTGCGCGTCCTTCCTTCCCGGCGAGCGAGAGGACCGTCCCGATCGCGGTTCTCGTCGAGGTCGTTCGGCCCGAGGACATCGCTCCGGCGGTCGGCTCGCGCCTCGTGGCGGATGAGGTCGCGGCAAAGTTCGGTCTCTCGGCAGCACCGAAGACTGGCCGCGTCGACGGCCACCTATTCGTCCTTGTCGAGACGGCAGAGCAATTCGCCGAGCCCGACCGCCTCAGGTGGGCCGCGCCCGATCGTCGTCCTGCCGAGACGGCGTTCGTTCTGGCGCGTGGTCCGGGACAGGCCGACTGGCTGTACGTCGGCCTCGGTCGCTGGCTCGAGGACGAGCAGCTCTGGAGCCTGCCAGCGCTCGACTATGCGACGTGGAAGGCTGTTGGCGCGGGGCGCGACTGTTCGCGACGGCTCGAGCCCCGCGCGCTCACGAATGCAGCCGCCTTCGTCGACGCCGTTGTCGCGAAGGTCGTCCCGGGCAGCTGGGTCGAGCATGCGGGCAAGCGGTGCCGGATCGTCGGCAAGGCGGCGAAGGGCGGGCTCCGAATCGATGGCGGGGAAGGCGGTTTCCAGGAGAGAACCGTCTCACTCGCCGACCTTGCCTGGGTACTCGTTGCGCAGGAGGACGTGGGTCGCTCTGGCGGCCTCCTCGACGAGGCTCGCGTGAATCGATGCCGTTACCTAGAGGGAACGCCCAAGGGCTCGACGCGCTGGATCGACACCGGGTGGGCTATCACCGTCGTGTCGGGAACGGGCTCGCGCTAAGAGCCGCGGACCGAAGCCTTCGTGGAGCGCGACCCGGAGTCGACTGAGGACGGTGGCGAAGGGCTCGCTCCCGGTGGATGATCCTTCCTGCGGAGAGAGCCCGTGGCACCCACCATGAAGAAGAGCAACTCGCCGGCGTTCGAAGAGCTCCTCGGGGGCATGGTCGCGGGACGCGAGTGGGATGCGATGGAGGCTTCGGCGAGGGTCCGAAAGCTCCTCGACGCCGTTTACGAGGAGCGCTTCCACTCAGCCGAGCACGAGAAGAGCCGCTATCAGGTTCGTGTCAACCTCCAAAAGAAGGAGGACGCGGCGAGCTACGCCGGCTGGATCACGGCCGAGAACCCCGAGACCGGCCCCTACCAGGGAACGTCATTCGTGTGGTTCCCGGGTAAGGAGGGCAGCGTCGCCGTCCTCGTGATCGGGACCGACGGGTTCGGTGCCGACACGCATATCCTCGGCCGCCCGGGGCACGGGCGGCGCCTCCGCGCCCTCGCCCGTCTCCACCGCGGTCGCCTCTGGGTGAAGCCAGATCTCCTCGACCTGAACGCCACCGTGCCCGAGGTCGTGAGCGAGCGGTGGCCCGAGATCCCCAAGGCGCTCCACGCGTACGGGCGGGTGATCTACGCCGCGGCCGCCGTCCGGTCGACCGAGGACGGTGCGATCGTCGAGGATCTGCTCGACCTGTTCTTCGACGAACACGCGACTCGGCTCAAGGGCGCGGCTTCCAGGCGCTGGGAAGAGCGGCGGCAAGAGATCGCGGGAGCGATCTTCCCCCGGGTGAAGGAGGAGTCTGCGCTCGAACTCCTGCGCGAGCGACGTTTCGTTGTTCTCGAGGGACCACCGGGTACCGGCAAGACGAAGCTCGCGTTCGATCTCGCGAACCGGATCGGCTCCTCGACGAAGGTGCAGTTTCACCCGGCGCGAACCTATGAGGACTTCGTCGTCGGGCTCTACCCCCGTCCGACCGCCGACGGCTTGGCATTCGAGGTCCGGGCCGGCGACCTCCTCGTCGCGAACGAGGCCGCCAAGACGCGCGAGCACGTCCTCGTGGTCGACGAGATCAACCGCGCCGACCTGGCGCGCGTTCTCGGTGAGGCTGTTGTCCTGCTCGAGGTCGGTGAGGAAGACCGCGCTGTTCGGCTTCCTCATGTGCCGAAGGGCCATTCCCCGGAGCTCCGGCTCTCCCCGAACCTCTACGTCCTCGCAACACGGAACACGGCCGACCGCACGATCGCCCGAATGGACCTCGCGATCCGCCGCCGCTTCGCTTTCCTCGAGATCTGGCCGGACCTGGCGCCCGTCGAGAAGGAAGGAGTCGAGCTTGCGAAGAAGCTCTTCGCCGACACGATCCACACGTTCGCTGAGTATGCCGACGACGACGTCCTCAGGCTGACACCCGGGCACGCCTACTTCCTGGACCCTCGCCCGAGGGAGTCCCCCGACGGCCGGGCCGCACGCGTCGCCCGCCGACTACGGCTTGAGCTCCTACCCCTTCTCCGCGATTACCTCGCGGAGCGCCTCTGCGGCGGCGCCAGTGAGGCGATCGCTGGCCTCGCCGACCGCGTCGACTCTCGCCTCCTCGAGGCCCCGTGAGCGCCGGCGACCGTGCGAAGGGGCGAGCACGGGCAGATCGGAAGCCACTCCCCCTCGGTCGTGGCCGGCCGCTGATCAAGCTCGAGGATCACGGCGAGCCCCGCGCAATCGACGCGAAGACGCTCGGCGCAGGCGGTGATCGGTGGCTCGACCCGTTCCTCGCAGCGAACGAGCCGGCGCTCCGGCGCCTCGAGCTCACGACGGAGGTCCACACGACGGGAGGGCTCCGCGTGGGCCTTCGACCCGGGAGTCGTATCGGTGCCGTTCCCCTCGTTTCGCCAGCAACGCGGCGGGTCGTTGCCGGCGTCCTCGTCGAGCCGCGGTATCGCTGGGCGGCGCTCGGTGCCGTGTTCGGAGCGACGGGATTCGAGGCCGAGCCCTCGGTCGGCGGAGCCCGCCTCGTGCCCGGTTCGGCCCGTGAGGTGCCGCCATGGATCCTCGCGGCTCCTGTCGTTCGGCGCCTCGAGGAGCTTCTCGCCCGCTCGCGAAGAAGCTTCGTCGAGAAGGTCGAGGAGCGGACGTCTCCTCGGGGCCGCGTGGACTGGTCGGACTGGGCGCGTCACTCGGTGCCGCTCGGTCGCTGGACGCGGCTGACTTGCCACTTCACCGAGCCAACTGACGACCCCGCCCTCATGGCGGCCGTTCGGTGGACGCTTGGACGCCTCGGCGACGAGCTCGCGCCGCGTACCGAGAGCGAGGCGTCCCGATTCCTTCGAGAGAGGATCACGACGCTTCTCCAGGCCGTGGGGCCAGGACCAGTGCTCCGCCCCGGCCCAGAGCTCGCCGCGGGAAGCCTCGACGCCTGGCTCGCGGAGGGGCTTGAAGCGATGACGTGGGTCGCAGAGGAACGCGGGCTCGGCGGGTCGCGCTCACTCGACGGCCTTGCATGGGATCTGGCCGTCGATGCGGTCTGGGAGGCGTGGGTCAGGCGCTTCGCAAGCGACCTCGCGCCCCGGCTCGGCCTCTCCGCCCCTCGTGGCGAGGCTCGTGTCCGGCTCCACTGGCGCGGGAGCCTGGCGTCCATGGGGTCGCTCGCCCCCGACGCCGCTCTGCGCGGTCTTGGCCGCACGGTTTGGCTCGACGCGAAATACAAGACGCACCTCACCCTCCTGGCCCGCCACGGATGGTCTGGGCTCGGGGAGGCCGTCCGACATGCTCACCGCGCGGACCTTCACCAGGCGCTCGCCTACGCGAACCTGAGCGACGCCGAACGCGTCGACACGGTGCTCGTCTATCCGCACCTCGCGACCGAGGACCGACCGTCCACGGCACTCGCCACGGTCTGTGCGGGGCGCCGCCGCGTGCGGCTACTCCTTGCGGGGCTTCCCTTTGGATTCCGCGGTCCCGAGCATCGCGAGCGAACGCTCGAGCGGTGGCGGCGGTTGCTTGCGGCGTAGGAGACTCGGCCAGCTCGCCCGCGCGCGCCTCGGCGCCTTGTCGCCTTGTTGAGCCGGCCGAGGATGTCGGACCCATCGCCTAGCATTCCTTCGTTTGGCTGGACTCACCCCAGCCCAGGAAGTGGGACATGGTCAGGGAATGCTCCGCCATCGAGCTGAGGGCGCGCCTTGCTCTGCTCGCGGCCCCGTGTGGAGTGCTGGCGGAGGGCGCGGTCGCGAAGGCCATGGGCAAGACGACCCGGAGCGTCCGCGGCGCGCTTCTCGCGTCCCTCGAAGCCGAGGCGGCGGTATCGATCGAGCCCGCACGCCGCGGTCGCCGGATCCGGCTCACCGAGCGCGGCCGCGCCGTCTTGGGTGAGCTGAGGGTGCCGGCGCGTGCGCGCCTCTCGGGCTCGGTCGTGAACGCGCTTCTCGAACGGCTCTCCCGAGCCGAGGCGAGCGCTCCAGCCCCGTCCCTTCGAACCGGTGCGTTGCGCGAGCGCGTCCTGGCCGCTCACGCGACCCTCGCGCACGGTCCCGGTCGAACCGTCGAGCTTGTCGCTCTGCGCGCCGCGCTTCCCGATTTTCCGAAGACCGACATCGACCGCGTCCTGCTCGAGCTCGATCGAGAGGGCGTGGTGGCACTCGGCCGCGCCGTGGACCTCGCGACGCTCGATGCGCGCGTGAGGAGCGCGGCGATCGAGGACGCCCATCGCGGAACTCTCGTCTACGTCTCGCGGGCGGAACCGAGCCACGCCAGCGTGGAGGCAAGGCCGTGAAGACACTCGATCGCATGCGCGAGGTCGTTCGAGCTGGCGCTCATCCCTTCGATCTCCGCTTCGCCAAGGACGCATGGGACGACGGCGCGCTCACCGGCGACGTGGCCGCGGTTCACCGGAGCACGTCGCTCGCGCTGGCGCAGCTCGTCGAGGCGACGACGCGCGATGCGCGGACGCGTGCCGCGCTCGTGCTGGGAGAGACGGGAAGCGGGAAGACGCACGTGCTCGCGCGGCTCCGCCGTGCGACGGAAGGGCGGGCGATCTTCGCCGGCGTGACGAGTCCGGCGCCTGGTGCGATTCTCGGATCGATCGTCGAAGCGCTCGCCGTCGACCTGAAGCGTCCGCTTCGCGCAAGCGGCGAGGCGCCGCCCGACGCGCGGCCGCGGAGCCAGGTTGCGGCGCTCGTGGATCCGCTCGTTGCAAGGTTCTCGGCGTGCGCGCTCGGGATCGACGAGCGGATCGCGGCGCCTTACCTCACACCGGATGCACTCGACGAGGAGCCGCCCATGGCGGCTCGTCTCCTCGAGCGGCGGTTCGCTCCGGCGATCGCGGCTCGTGTGCCCGAGTGCTCGAGTCGGCTCGTGCGGGCTCTCCTCCTCGAGCGCGCGGGAATCGCCGGCGAGCTCGACGCGACGCTCGCTGCCCTGGACCCGTTCACGGCGCTCCGTGGCTTGGGCGCGCTCGCCGCGAGAGCAAGCGTCCCTCTCGTGATCGCGGTCGATCAGAACGACGCGGTCGACGTGCGCGCTCTCGCGGGAGCGGTCACGCGCCTTCATGCTGCGCCTGGGCTCGTTGTCGCGATCACGTTCCTGAGGACGCTCTGGGACGAGAAGCGTGACGCCCTGATCGAGCCCGAAAGGCAGAGGATCGAGGAGAACCGCCTCGTGCTCGAGCCGCCGAGCCTCGCCGAGGTCCTCGCCTTCGTCGAGGCGCGACTCGAGCCGCTTCACGGGCAGCTCGGCGATCCCGAGGCCTCGCGGATCTTCCCGCTCGTCTCTCAGGATATCGAGAGGATCGCGGCGACGAGCGGGCGACTCCTCATCCGCGACTGGTGCCGCGCGCTCGCCGCCATTCTCGACGAGAGGCTCGGGCTCTCGCCCATCGCTTCCGCGCCGGAGCCCGTGACGGCGACGCTTCAGGCGAGACTTCGTGAGCTCGAGGCAGAGATCCGAGCTCGCTTGCCCGAAGGTGAGTCGCCGCTGCGAGAGGCGCTCGCACTCGCCCTCCGCGGCGCCGGTGTGGGAGAGGTCTCCGGGCCCCTCGACGCCGAGGGAGCGATGGACGTGATCGTCGCCACGCCCGTCGAGCGGATCGGGCTCAAGGTCCTCGACACGGAGCGGCCACCCGTCCTCGCGAGGAAGCTCGAGCAGCTCCTCGACGAGATCGACGCGGGTCAGATCACACGGGCTCTTCTCTTGCGAACACGCGAGATTCCCGGCTCCTGGCACCGCTGCGGCGCGCTCGCCGACGAGCTCCGAGGTCGCGGCGGCGACGTCGTCGTTCTCGCCGAGGACGAGCGAGCGACGCTCCACGCGCTCTCGCGGCTCGACGCCAGCGTGGTCGCGAAGCTGGCGCGAGAGACCTCGGTCGTCCCACGGCTCCTCGATCGCCCGAAGACCACGGTGAGCGCATGAGCTCGACGGCACGCACGGGGACGCTTCGCGCTCGTGACTCTTTCGATCTCATCCGTCTCCTCGCGCGTTCGCAGACGGACCCGAGGAAGGCGACCGCGGAGCTCGTCCAGAACTCGCTCGACGCCGGCGCGCGCCGCCTCGTCGTGACGCGGGCACGCGAGCGCGGCGCGGTCGTCCTCAAGATTGCCGACGATGGCGAAGGCGTCCTCCCCGACCTCGCGCGCGAGGACGCGCTCGAGTATCTCGCGAGGAACATCGGCCACTCACGGAAGCATGGCCTCACGCTCGAGGAGAGGCGAGGCGCTCTCGGTCGCTACGGAATCGGTCTCATCGGCTTCTGGGCGATCGGCGAGGAGCTCGAGCTCAGGACGCGAGTCCGGGACGGCCGCGTCCTCGCCCTCGTGCTCCGCGAAGACGAGCCCGGCTACAAGATCGTCGAGAGCGCGTTCTCGTCGGCCACGACGGATGGCGATCCTCTGCGCGCGCCGACTTGCACCGAGGTCGTCGTGCAGCGCGTCCACTCCGCTTGCCTCTCCGCCCTCGCGGGACGTCGCCTCCAGGACTATCTCGCGTTCGAGCTCCGCGGCCAGATCCGCGAGCGCGGCGTGCCGATTCTCCTGCACGATGGTCTCGCGCGCGGTCGCGGGGCGCGCGTCTTCCGCGTCGAACCGCGCGCTCTCGAGGGGATTCCGCTCGATGGACCGGCCCAGTTAGAGGTGCCGGGGTTCCGGGCGGCGCGCCTCGAGCTGCGCGTGCTCTCCGAGGGCGCACGTGGCGGCGTCGCGCTCGCCGCCGAGGGAGCGATCGTCGCGGACGACCTCGCTCGCGAGCCCGCGCTCGGTCTCGATCATGCGCCCTGGACCGAGCCGCGGCTCGCGGGTGTCGTTGACTTCCCCGACCTGGCGCCCGGCCCGGGGTCGCGTCGTGGTGTCGTCCCGAACCGCGCGGCCGAAGCTCTCAGGAGCGCACTCCTCTCCGTCGAAGCGAACGTCGTGACGGCGCTCGCGGTCGCGCGTGAGGCTCCCGCACGTGAGCTCGAGCGCGAGGCGCTCCAGCGACTGAGGCGAGCCTTCTCGAACCTGACGCTCGAGCTTCCGCGCTACGAGCTTCTCGGTGTGGCCGCTGGAGCGGCCCCTGCTCCCGGCCCTGACGTGGGCAACACCGGTCTTGCAGTCGGATCGCCCGAGGGCGGCGAGCCGGAGATGTCCGACGAGGCGGGTAAGGAACCGGAGAAACCGCTCGGTGAGCCCGGCGACGCGAGCGAGCTCTCGACCGTAGAGATCGTCCCGTCGTCGGTCGCCGTGCCTCCAGGTGGAGCGCGAAACGCCCGCGCCATCGCTCGGGACGGCGCCGGACGGGAGATCGAGAGCGGCCTCACGTTCGCGTGGAGCATCGAGGACTCGACGCTCGCGACGCTCGCGCAGACCGACGGGGCGCGTGCTCGGCTACGTGCGGGTGAGCCCGAGGGCGCGACGCACCTCTGTGTGAGCGTCACGTCGGCGAACGGAAGATCGGCGGAGGCACGGGCCGAGGTGAGCGTGCGCGTTTCCGCTTCGCGCTCGCGGAGCGGGATTCCCGATCCGGTCCTCATCGACGATACGACAGGATCGTGGAGGACGCGTGTCCGCGAGGGGCGATGGGAGGTGAACTCCGGGCACCGCGACTACCGCCTCGTGCGCGACCGCGCCGAGCGCAGGCTCGAGTATCTCGCGATCCTGCTCGCGAAGGAGATCGTCTTCCACTCCGAGGGCGGCGATTCACGCGTCGGCGAGGTGCTCGAGAGCCTGGCCGAGGTCTCGGCCTACGCCCTGAGACAGCTGTAGCCGCAAGGCGCGAGCTTCATCGTCGGAGGAGGGCTTCACCGAAGAGTCGAGCGATCTGGCGCGCCCCTTCCGCGCTCGGCTCGATGCGACTCACGATCCACGGTGGAGTGCTCCCGGCCGTCT
>JACQDU010000718.1 GCA_016200955.1 bacterium | reverse complement strand
CTCGAGTCGTTCCTGTTCACGAGAGAAGCGTTCGAGGAAGCGAGAGACCACCTCGCTCCCGACGGGATCTTCGTGCTCAACAACTTCTACTGGAGACCGTGGCTCGTCGAGAGGCTCGCGGCGATGCTGGAAGACGTCTTCCGCGCGCGGCCCCTCCTGCGTCCGAGCGAGGGACCGAACCAGCTCGCCGTGCTCGCGGCGGGTCCGCTCGTGGCCTCTCTCGGAGAAGCGGGGCCACCGGGAGAATCGGCCGCCCGAGCCCACACCGAGAGCCCGCCCTGCGCGTCCTCCGACGACTGGCCCTTCCCGTATCTCCTCGGCCCGGGAGTGCCCGCTCACTACGTCCTCGCGCTCTCGGTGGTGCTCGCGTCGGCGGTCGCGCTCGTGCTCGGGACCTGCCGGGCGAGCGGTCTTTCTCCCGGGAAGTTCAGCCCTCACTTCTTCGTCCTGGGAGCGGCCTTTCTCCTCCTCGAGACGAAGAGCCTCGTCACGTTCAGCCTCCTCTTCGGCGTGACGTGGTTCGTGAGCTCGCTCGTCTTCTTCGCAGTGCTCGCGAGCGTCCTCGCGGCGATCCTCGTCAACGCAATCTGCCGCTTCGAGAGGCCGGCCTGGCTCTACGCCGCCCTCGCGGGCTCGCTGCTCCTGGGATTCTTCCTGCCACCCGGAGCGCTCGTCCTGGATCCGCCCGGGTTGCGTTACGCGATCGCCTCGGCGGTCGCGTTCGCGCCGGTCTTCTTCGCGAACCTCGTCTTCACGCGCTCGTTCCGCGACTCGCGCGCGGCCGACACGGCGTTCGCCTCGAACCTCCTCGGGGCCGCGGTCGGAGGGGCGCTCGAGTACCTCTCCTTGCTCACGGGATTCCGAGCGCTCCTCCTCGCCGCGCTCGGGCTCTACGCGCTCGCCTTCCTCGCGCTCCGCTTCCCCGTCCTCGGCGACAGGGAGGGAGCGTGAGGCGGGGCTACTTCTTCTTCAGCTTCTCGAGGAGCGAACGCGCGGTCTTCGCGTAGATGCCGGAGGAGTCGACCTCGAGGTATCTCTCGAGGTCGCGCACGGCCCCGTCCCTCTCGCCATTCTTCGCGCGAGCCATCCCGCGCACGGCCAGCGCCGCGGCGCAGGCCGGGACGACCTCGAGAGCCCGGGTCGCGTCCGCGATCGACCCATCCTCGTCTCCCTTCGCGAGCCTCACCGCCGCGGAGTAGCAGAGCGCGTCCACGTGGCGCGGGTCGCGGGCGAGGACGGTCCCGAAGTCCGCGATCGAGTCGTCGAAGCGGCCGCCCGCGTAGCGCGCGAGACCCCGCAGCATGAACGCCCTCTGCGACTTCGCGTCGAGCTCGATCGCCCGCGTCGCGTCGGCCTCCGCCGCGGCGAGCTCGCTCCGCGAGTAGTGGACGCCCGCGCGCACGAGCCACGCCTCCGTGCAGCGAGGATCGAGCTCGAGCGCCCGGCTCACGTCCTCGAGCGCGAGGTCGGCCTTCCACGAGAGGAACCGTGCCCTCGCCAGCAGCGCGTGAGCGAGAGCGCGGCGAGGCTCGAGCTCGATCGCCTTCCTCTCGTCCGAGATCGCGCCCTCGAAGTCGTTCTGGTCGAGGCGCACGGACCCGCGCACGAGGAAGCCTTCCGCGAGGCGCGGATCGAGCTCGACCGCGCGCTCCGCGTCCTTCCGGGCGGCGCCGAGGGCTCCCTTCGCGAGCTGGACCCGGGCGCGGATCGCCCAGGCGTCGGCCTTCTTCTCGTCGAGCTCGATCGCTCGCGTGAGGTCGAGCGCCGCGAGGTCGAGCTCGTCCTGCTTCTCGTGCGCCTCGGCGCGGAGCACGAAAGCGGCGCGCGAGCGGGGGTCGATGCTCGCGGCCCGGTCCAGGTCCTCGATCGCCCGGGCGAGCTCACCCTTCGCGATCCGCGCGGCGCCCCGCGCCGCGAACGCGTCCGACTTGCCCGGGTCGAGCTCGAGCGCGCGCGTGAGGTCGGCGATCGCGAGGTCGAGCTCTCCCCGGACGAGGCGGGCCTCTCCCCGGACGCGGAGCGGCCGCTCCGACCGGGGATCCAGCTCGATCGCGCGGCCGAGGTCGGCGATTCCGGCCTCGGCATCGCCGAGGCCGATCCGCGCCTCGCCGCGGCACTCCCAGGCCGCGGCGGAACGAGCATCGCGCTCGATCGCGCGCGTCGCCGCGGCGACGGCGCCTCTCAGGTCCTGGGAGTGCTTCGAGGAGAGGGCCTGGTCGAGCTGCCGGCGCGCCTCCCGCGCTCTCCTCGCCGCATCGTCTTCTTTCCGGGAGGCGCTCGACGGACCGACCGCGCCCGGCTCGGTCGCCGCGCGCTGCCCGAGAGAGTGGACCACGAGCGCCAGGCCGACGACGAGGAGCGCTCCGCCGGCGATGAGAGCCACGGGGAGACGCCGCCGCGAGCCACGCGCCCGCGCGCGCCCGGGGCGCGGCCCGGCCGAGACGGGCTTGCCTCCGAGGTAGCGGTCGAGGTCGAGGGCGAGGGCCTCCGCGCTCTCGTAACGCCTCGCGGGGTCCTTCTCGAGGCATCGCCGGCAGATCGCATCGAGCGCGCCCTTCGCGCTCGGGTTCGAGGACGAGGCCGGCTCGGCCTCCTTGCTCAGGAGCGCTGCGATGACGTTGTAGGCCGTCTCTCCCTGGAAGGGCGGCCGGCCGGCGACGACGCGGTAGAGCGTGGCTCCGAGGGACCAGACGTCGCTCCTCGCATCGACGCCGCGTCCGGCGGCCTGCTCGGGCGACATGAAGGCCGGCGTCCCGAGCGCGGTCCCGGTCTCGGTGAGCTTCCCCGAGCCGCCGTCGAGCCGCGCGAGCCCGAAGCCCATGACGTAAGGCCGATCTTGCCCGTCGAGCATGACGTTCTGCGGCTTCACGTCCCGGTGGAGGACGCCTTCCTGGTGCGCGTAATGGATCGCGCGCGCGACGTCGCGCACGATCGCGACCGCCTTCTCGAGAGGGAGCGGCGTGGCCGACTTCGAGGCCAGCCTCCGCTCGAGCGTCGTCCCCTCGATGAAATCCATGGCGAGGAAGTGCACGCCCTCGTGCTCGCCCACGTCGTGGATCGCGACGATGCAGGGGTGCTTGAGACGCGCGAGCCCGCGCGCCTCCCTGTAGAAGCGGGCGATCGCGTCGTCGTCGATCGAAGAATCCTGGCGGATCGTCTTGAGCGCCACGACGCGCTCGAGGCGCTCGTCCCAGGCGCGGTAGACGACTCCCATGCCGCCGCGGCCGACCTCGGCGATGAGCTTGAACCGGGCGAACGTCGCGACGCGCTGCCCCGGTCCTCCCGGGCTCGCTCCGGGCGAGGGCACGAGCGTCGCCCCCCCGCAACGCGAGCAGGAGACCCGGCTCCCCGGGAGCTCGCCCGCGCTCGAGAGCGGGCTCTTGCAGGTCGGGCAAGGGAAGGCGTCCGCCATGACCTCTCGCCGGCGCCTCTCGGTGCGGCTCCGGGAGAGTAACGGCGCGAAGACCCCTCGCGCGAGCCCGCGGTTTTCACGGGGCCGTCCGAGTGAATTGTCTCACCACCGCGCTCGCCCCTGGAATGAGCCGGCCCGCTCGCGCGCAGAGCGCACGCAAGCGGGCCGGTTGACTGTCAGCCCAAGGGCCCGTCGACGCTCAGGTCGACAGCCACCTCCGGTATTGGCAACAGTTACTGTCGGCCACTGGATCACCTCCTTCTAGCTCCGCGGCGAGTCGGCGGGCGTTCCCGAACCTTGCAGTCGCGGGAGAGAATCCGGTGCCCGGTCGACTCCTCGAATGACATCGCGGGCGGGGTTGATCTCGGCCAACCGCCTAACCGGGTGGCGGTCCCGAGCCTAGGGCGTCCGTCGCGCCACGTTCGCGCGATCCGAACTGTGCGACCTTATAGCGTCGGTCACCGACGGCCGCAATGTCCGGGACCTCGCTGAACCGAGTTACATGGCTGTTTCCAGGCCACTTGGGAACGATCGCCGCCAAGACGCCAAGGCGCCAAGAATGGCGATCCTCGGCGTGTTGGCGCCTTGGCGGCCCGTCGAAGGAAGTAGAATGCGCCGCCCATGGCCGAAGAGAGAAACCGGGCGATCCAGCTCCTCCGCGCTTGGGTCGTTCCCTCGGCGGTCATGCTCGCGGCGTTCGCGCTCGCTTACGTCCCGGTCGCGTGCTTCGACTACTCGCGCTACGCGAGGCCGGGCGAGGGGCCGGCGAGGTCGCTCCTCGAGATCCTCTTCTGGCCCGAGGCGCTCGACAAGGACGTGCTCGGCACGATCGGGCAAGCGATGCCGTCGGTCCTCGCGATCGCGATCACGGTCGTGGCGATCATCGTCGAGCTCGCGTCGAACCGGTACACGAGCCAGGTCACCGACCTGTTCATCCGGGACAAGACGAACCTCACGGTGATCGGGCTGCTCGTGGTCTCGTCGATCCAGCCCTTCTGGATCGCCTCGAGCTACGGGCTCGGGTTCGCTCCCCACACGGGGATCGTCGTCTCGCTCTACCTCTCGAGCGCCTCGATCCTGCTCCTGATCCCTTACTTCTCCTACGTCTTCACGTTCCTCCAGCCGGCGAACATCATCGACACGATCCGCCGGAACGTGCGGCTCGCGATCACGAGCGAGGCGGTGCGGAAGATCGCCG
>JACQDU010000011.1 GCA_016200955.1 bacterium | reverse complement strand
GAGCGCGAGAGCGCGGGCGCGCGCGATGTTCGCCCACGCTCCCCGCGGATCCTCCGAGAGCGCGCCTCTCTCGAGCTCCTCGAGCGCGGCCGCGGGATTCACGGAGTCGACCTGGATCCCGGTGCGAAGGCCGTTCCGCGCGCCTTCGTCTTTCACGACGGAGAAGCCGACGTGCGCGAGAGCGTGCGCAGCGAGCGCGGCGTTCGGACCTTCGCGTCGCACGTAGGTCCGACCGCCGTCCGAGAAGTGGACGAGCGCGTAACGCTCGCGGACCTTCGGGTCCAGCTCCCCGACCCACGGGAGGTGCTGGAAGTCGAGCACGAGGAGGTTCGGGGCCCACTCCTTCTCCGCCTCGACGAACGTCATGCGGAGCGCGCGAGGGAACAGGGGCTGGCGGCCGTCGGTGAAGACGCGCCAGTCGGGGTTCGCGATCGGATCGAGGCGCCAGATCAGGTATCCGCCCGAAGCGTTCGTGTTCCAGAGAGGTCCCGCCGGCCTCTCCCTCAGGATCCAGTCGGCCTCGCGCACGGGATACGCGCCTTTCCTGAGGCCGCTCCCGTGCGCGTCTCCCTTGAGCGGTCGGGCGAGCGCCCAGGCCGGGTAGCCGAACCCGAGGGCGAGCGCGAAGACCCAGGCGAAGACGCGCAGGCGCTTCTCCTTGTCCCGGAGCTCGTCTCGCGCTTCGAGGATCGTGTCCGCGAGGGCGGGCGCGATCGCGAGCGCCGCGACCAAAAGCGCGAGCGCGCTCTCGCGCGGCGCGAGGAGGCCGAGCGCGGCGAAGGCCACGGTCGCGCCGGCGTCGTTCAGGTCGATCTCGCGCCAGCCTCTCGCGGCGATGAGGCCCGCGAGCGCGAGTGCCCCCACGAACGCGATGTCCTCCTTGTTCGTGAGGTCGAGCGAGCGAAGCTCGAGGACGTTCAGGTCTCTCTGCAGCGAGATGTGCGAGAGGAGATACGGATAGAGCCTCGGCCCGTAAGGCGTCGCGAGCGTCGCGAGGAGCCCGAGCGCGACCCAGCCCGCGAGCGCGAGCGCCCGCTCGCGTGGCATCGCCCGGAGCGAACGGAACCGGCGGGAGAGCGGCACGCGCGCGAGCTCGACCACGGCGAAGGCTCCCGCGAGGACGGCGCCGTAGACGACTCCCGGGTGGCTGTTCGCCCAGAGGCAGAAGACCACGGGAAGGAGGAGGAGCCTTTTTCTCCCCCGGTCCCGGAAATCGACGAGGACGTCCACGAGCACGACGAGCCCGAGCATGGTCACGAGGTGAGGCCGCTCGATGAGCATGATCCGCGAGAGCGCGGGGACGGTGATCGAGACGGCGCTCGCCGCGACGGGGCCGAGCCCTCGCCTCATGAGGGCGCGCGCGAGGGCGGCGAACACGAGCGCGACGAGGCCTCCGCGCACGAGGGAGATTCCGTCGAGACCGAACGCGGAGTGCGCCGCTCCCAGCACGAGCTCGAACAGCCAGTGCACGGGGACGTTGTCTCCCTCGCTCGCGTAGCTCCAGACGTCGTTCCACGGGAGCGCGTGCTCGCGCAGCATGCGCTCATGGTTCGCGAGGTGCCAGGGCCAGTCCCGATCCTGGAGCGGCGTCCACGAGAAGACGGACCCGACGAGCGCGGCGGCCAGGACGGCGATCGCGCGCCCGAGCCTCGGAGGAGCGACGGGCGCTCCCGGGACGGGCATCCGGGGGAGGCCTTCCTCGCTCGGCCGGGTCTCGGGCTGCATGCAGAACCGAGCGTAGCAAGCGAGCGGGAAAGGGGCGCGTCTTCCGGCGGCTCCGCTTGCCTCGAATCGCAGTAAGTCCATGGCGGACGAACAAGTTTGGTCGTCGATTTTGCAAACCCAAGGGTCCGCTGTTATGGTTCTCGGTGTCATGCCCGGCGTGCGGGCGCCGGGCTCGCGCGATTCCAGGAGAGGGTGATGCCCGACGCGCCCCACCCCTTGGACGAGGGCCGGCCGAGTCAATCGGCCCGGCACGGTCCGCTCGGCGAGCGCGCCTTGCCCAAGGGGAGAGGCGGCGAGGGCGACAAGGCGCGCGTCCTCGTCGTCGAGGACAACGGGAGGAGCCTCCAGCTCCTCCGCGACCTCCTGACCCAGGAGGGCTACGAGGTCTCGACCGCCGCCGACGGCGAGGAAGCGCTCGCGCGGATCGGCGAGAAGAAGCCGGACTGCGTGCTCTGCGACCTCGTCATGCCGAAGATGGACGGCTACGAGGTCGTCCGCCGCATGAAGGGCCTCGAGGAGACGCGGCTCATCCCGATCATCGTCGTCACGGGCCTCGCCGACCTCTCGCACAAGCTCACGGCGATCGAGGCGGGCGCGGACGACTTCCTCACGAAGCCCTACAACGTCCTCGAGGTCACCGCTCGCGTGCGCTCGCTCGTCCGCATGAAGCGCCTGAACGACGCGCTCGAGAGCGCCTCGAACGTCGTCTTCGCGCTCGCGCGCGCGATCGAGGCGAAGGACAACTACACGCAGGGCCACGGCGAGCGCGTCGCCGAGTATGCCGTCCTCCTCGCGCTGCACGTCGGGCTCCCGCGGAACGAGATCGATGCCGTGAGGAAGGGCGGCGTCTTGCATGACGTCGGCAAGATCGGCTGCCCCGACGCGATCCTGAACAAGCCCGGCCCTCTCACGGCGGACGAGTTCGAGATCGTGAAGCGCCACCCGACGCACGGGTGGGACATCTGCCAGCACCTGAAGTCCGTGGCGGACGCGCTCCCGTGCATCCGCTGGCACCACGAGAAGCTCGACGGCTCCGGCTATCCCGACGCCCTCGGCGGGAACGAGATCCCCTTGCCCGTCCGGATCATGTCGATCGCCGACGTCTACGACGCGCTCGCGACCGCACGGGCCTACAAGCCCGCGTTCGCTCCCGAGACTTGCTTCCGGATCCTCCGCGAGGAGTCCGAGCGCGGGTGGTGGGACAAGGACCTCGTGAAGGCGTTCACCGAGATGATGGAAGAGAAGCACAGCCGCGAGGGCATCCCCTCGAACCTCGCCGACGCGAAGGCCGGTCACGCGAAGACGGCCTGACGGCTCCCGGATTCCTACGCGAGCTCGAGCGGCTTGTCGTCCTTCTTGACCGAGGGATCGACCGCCGGGAGGACCGTGCTGTCCTGGGTCTTCGAGAGGTCCTCGGTCTCGTCGCCCGGAGGAGGAGTCGCGCTGTCCGAGACCGAGCCCGGAGCCTCGGACTCCTGGGTCGTCAGGATCTCCTCGACCTGGTCGGGAGGAACGAAGTCGTCGTCGGCGAGCTCCGTCTTGGGACCGCCCGGCGCCGGCGCGATCGCGGGAGCGGCCGTGCCGTCGGGCTTCGCCGCTTCCGCGGGAGCGGGAGCGGGAGCGGCGGTCGGCGAGGCGCCCACGGAGACCGGCTCCGCCTTCGTCGGAGAAGAACCGGAAGGCGCCGGCGCCGGCTGGGCGACGGGCGCAGAGGCGGGCGCGGCGGCGAGCGAGGCGTGACCGGCCGCGGACTTCGTCTCCGCGGCGGGAGCGGCCTTCCTGAGAGGAGGCTCGCCTTCTCGCAGGACGAGGAGGGTCGCCCCGACCTGGAGCATGTCGCCGGGCTTCACGTCCGCCTCGGCGTACTTTCCGATCGTCTTCCCGTTCAGGATCACTCCGTTCTTGGAGCCGAGGTCGCGGACGCGCACGCCGTCTTTCCTGACGACGATGGCGGCGTGCTCGCGCGAGAGCGAGGGATCGTCGTGGAAGATCGGGATCCTCTCGCCGCGGCCGATCACGAAGAACGGCGCGTCGAGCTTGAGCGCGGCGCCTCGCTTGGGCGACTTGACCTCGAAATAGGACAACGGCTCCTCCGGGCTCGATCTTAGTCGGACTCTCTCGAGGACTGCAACCATGCGGGGCGGGAACTCCACGTTCGATACGTCTTCCCGGAGTCGGCAGTTCCGCCGGAACGACGACCCGCAGTCAGATGGTTGCGGGCGGTCGCCGTTTTCGGGAAAACGTGTCAAGGGAGGAGGCCGAGCGAAAGCTCGAGAAAGCCGGCTTTCTCGTTCAATGGAGCGCACTTCCGCCGCGCCCGCGTTCCGGGCGCGAAAGGCCCGCGCCTCGCTCTCGTGATGTCCATGCGAGCGAACTCCCTGTCCGCCGCCGGCTCGTTCCTGCTCGCGGCGCTCGTCTCGGGCTGCGGGTCGAGCGGAGATTCCTCTCCGGTCCTCCAGGCCGCCCCGGCGGCGACGGAGAGCGTCGTGGCTCCCGTCCTCTCTCGCAGCGACTCCCGCCCGACCGCGGGAGCGACGGGAGACGAGAACGTCCTTCCCGTCGTGCTCGTGCACGGGATGAGCGGAGACCCGCTCGCGTGGGGCCCGATCCTCGACCCGCTCGAGCGCGGGCGCACGGTCTTCCGCGAGTGCTACGCGGACGACCTCGCGGAGCTCGCTCCCGGGTCGGTCTCCCGCAGCTCGGTCTTCGCGATCGGCTACTACAAGCGCCGGCAGTCGGACGATCTCTATCACGGAGGGCGCTGCTCGATCGGCGGCTGCCCCGTCCCCCGGACGGACGGGAAGGCGGGCTACTACTCGGTCGCGTACGCGGACGTCGTGGACGACGCGATCGAGGCGATCCTCCGCGCGACCGGCGCTCCGCGCGTGGACCTGTGCGGGATCAGCCTGGGAGGCGTCATCTCCCGTGCCTACGTGAAGTGGAGGAGCGCCCGCGGCCCGGGCGGAGAGAGCCGCGTCCGGCGCCTCATCCTCCTCGAGTCGCCGACGCGGGGCGTGAACGACCTCGAGGCGCTCATGCTCTCCCTCGACACGATGCCCTTCCAGCGCTGGGGAGAGGTGGCCGAGCTCGCGCGCGACTACCCGGGCTGGGACGGCAAGAGCTACATCTCGCGCCTGAACGACGGATTCGACGCGTGGTGCGCGGCGCACGGCGTCTCCTATGGCGGGCTCTACGGGACCGGGCACTGCGTCTTCAACCTCGGGAACCTCGACCGCGCGATCCACGCGGCGCAGCAGGTCCTCGACGGCGGCGGCTCCGACCTCGGCAACGCGCCTCCCGCGACTCCGGAGTCCCCGCCCTCGCTCGCGGCCATGCCGGAGGTGAGCTCGAGCGACGCGCCGGCGCCGTCTCCGCCATCGCGAGGTGTCGGGCCCGACTCCGTGCTCGATGCGATCCAGGACGGCCTCATCTTCATCGATCCCTCGCGGCTCGACATCGAGAAGTGCGTCGTCGAGGCCCTCGGCGACGGCGACGGCTTCGTCCGTGCTTCGAGCG
>JACQDU010000010.1 GCA_016200955.1 bacterium | reverse complement strand
GGAGGCGGCAACTCCTTCACGATCTCTGCGGGTGCTCGCGCGACTCTCTCGAGCACCGCTGGCTCCCGTCGGGTCTCGACAACAACCGGCACGGAAACGGTCACGGGGACGGACACGGGAGCGGTCACGGGCTCGGGAGCGGGCGCTTTCGTCTCCGGGGAAGCTCCCTCGCCCCCCTCCCCGGCCCGCCCCCTTCGGGGCAGGGAGGATTCCGCCGAGGTTCCCCCTCGGGGGAGGGAGGATTCCGCCGAGGTTCCCCCTCGGGGCAGGGACGACTCCGCCGAGGTTCGCCCTCGGGGGAGGGACGACTCCGCCGAGGTTCCCCCTCTCGGGAGGGAGGAGACCGGGTCACGCGCTCCCAGGAAGTCCGCGACCTTCCCGCCGGCGTGGGCGCCGCCGGTGTCGGCGTCCTCGGCTCTCGCGGCTCCCACGACTCTCAGGAAGAAAGCCTCGAGCCGATCGCGAGGAGCAGCGATCGAGACGGCGCCGTCTCCGGCGGCGGCGCGAGCGGCGGCCTCGAGAGCGCGGAGAGCGTCGTCCGAGGGACGGTCGAGCTCGAGCTGGATCCGGTTGTCGCGCGCGAGGAGGTCCTGCGTCTTCCCGACGGCGCGGAGCCTCCCGCCGTAGAGGATCGCGATCCGGTCGCACGCGTCCTCGACGTCGGCGAGGAGGTGCGACGAGAGGAGGATCGTCTTCCCCCGCGAGGCCAGCTCGACGAGGAGGTCCTTGACCTCTCGCGTGCCGATCGGGTCGAGGCCCGAGGTGGGCTCGTCGAGCACGAGGAGATCGGGATCTCCCACGAGAGCGACGGCGAGGCCGATCCGGCGCGCCATGCCCTTCGACATCTCGCCGACCGCGCGGTCGTGCGCGCGCGCGAGGCCGACCATCTCGAGGAGAGACCCCGTGCGCTTCCTGCGCTCGGCTCGCTCGAGGCCGAGGAGGTTGCCGAAGAAGTCGAGCGTCTCGCTCGCGGTGAGGAACTTGTGGAGCTTGGTCTCCTCCGCGAGGTAGCCCGTGCGCCGGCGCGCCTCGCGGTCGCCGGGCTCGCGCGAGAAGACGGCGAGCTTTCCCGACGAAGGCCGCAGGAGCCCCAGGAAGAGCTTGATCGCCGTCGACTTTCCCGCGCCGTTCGGGCCGAGGAGGCCCACGACCTCGCCCGGAGCGACCTCGAGCGAGAGCTCGTCCACGGCGCGCACGCGAGGGCGGCCCCAGATGTCGCCGAAGACCTTCGTGACCTGGAGCGCCTGGAGGACGGGATCGCTCACGGCGCCGGACGCTCGAACGCTGGTCTCACTGCGGTGGATCTTATCCTTCCGACCCGGGTCCGCCGGAGAACGGCTCCTCTCGATGCGTACGCACGAGCGCGGAAAAGGTTCGCGTCGTCCGCACGACCCGTGAGCGCTCGCTCCATCGTCAGTCGTCCCGGAAGACGGCGACGTGACAGGCCGTGCAGGTCTTCTGCGAGACCGGGAACTCCCGCTTGCAGTTCGGGCAGACGGTGTGCGGCCCCTTCTTCGGAGGAGCGGGCCCCGGGTCCTCGCCCGCGGGGCGCGGGTCGTGCGGCAGGTTCACGCCGATCCGCCGCCGATCGAGCGCGACGAGCTCCGTGAGCTTCTCCCGGAGACGCCCGACGATCGCGTCGCCCCTGTGAGTGAACGTCTCGGAGAAGACGAGCAAGTTGAGCTCGCGCGCGTGCCGGTCGACGAGCGCCACGCGGTAAGACCAGCGGATCGGGATGCTCCCCCGGCGGTCCGACCAGGTGTCGTAAGTGATGTCCGTCCCCGTGAGGACCGATCCCACGATGTCGCCGAGGTCGATCCCGCTCTGGGAGCTCCCGTAGCTTTGAGACGTGGTCGAGTCGTGGGGCGACTCGGCGTCGATCGCCACGCGGTAGAACTCGTCGAAGGAGCGGTCGATCGCTCCCACGGGGAGGAGGCCGAGGAAGAGGCGGCGCCAGACGCGCACGCGCTTCGCTGGGACGTCGATCTCTCCCGCTCGCGTGTAGAGGATTCCCCAGTTGAGCCAGCGGAAGCCCGTCCCGCTCTCGTCGAGCCGGGCGAAGCCGCCGCCGACCAGGTCCCTCGCGGCGCCCGGGTACAGGACCCAGTGCACGAGAACGAGCGCGACGAGCCCGCCCGAGACGAGGGCGGCGCCCCACGCTTCTCCGACGAACGGGGCGTGCGCCTCGCTCGCCGAGACGATCCGGGCGACCGCCGCCGCGAGGACGACGAGCAGGAGCGAGAGCACCGATTACATCGCGTGGACGCGGAGCTCGAAGTCGGTCCCTCCGGGGACCTCGAGGGCCGTGCCCGAGACCTGGCTCGCCGCGTCCGAGAGAAGGAAGCCGACGGTCTCGGCGACGTCTCTCGGGAGAAGATGCTCGCCGAAGGCGTAACGCTTCTCCTCGAGCTCGACGGCGTCGTCGCCGGTGTTCACGGCGCCCGGGCACACGGCGTTCACGGTGATCTTGAAGGGCCTGAGCTCGCGCGCGAGCGTGCGCGTGAGGCCGAGGAGGCCCGACTTCGCCGCCACGTAAGCCGCGACGTTCATGCCGGGAATCACGCCGAAGAGCGACGAGACGTTCACGATCCTGCCGCCTCCTTGTGACTTCATGTGAGGGAGGACGGCCTTGATCGCGATGAAAGGCCCCGTGAGGTTCGCGTTGAGCGTCTGCATCCACTCGTCGAGCGAGGTCGCGTCGATCGTCTTGTTCAGGTAGACGCCGGCGTTGTTGACGAGGAAGTCGAGCCTCCCGTAGAGGTCCTTCGCCGCCTTGACGACGCGCGCGACCTCGTCCTCCTTCGTCACGTCGGCCCGGATGGCGCACGAGCGCCCGCCCTGCTCCTGGATGATCCCGGCCGTCACGTCGATCTCGGCCTGGGAGCGCGCGCACACGACGACGGCGCACTCGCGCTGGTGGAGCTCGATCGCGATCGCCCGGCCGATGTTCCGGCCGCCCCCCGTGACGATCGCGACCTTCTGCGTGAGCTTCTCTCGGACCACCGCGACCTCCCCCCTCGATTCTATCAGGGCTCGCGGATCTCGATGAGCTCCCACGTCGCCTTGCCGGTCTCGTCGACTCTCTTGATCGCGTAGGGATAGTGGCGCTCGCAGTACCAGATCCGCTCCTTGAGCTTCGACTCGTTCGTGCTCTCGCGGATCTCGCAGTCGAACTTCGTGGAAGAGACCTCGAGCGTCTCGTGGCCGACGACGGTGTAGGTCGGCTTCGGCGCGCCGCGGGCCCGGAAGAGCGACAGCTGCTGCGTGTCGACCTGCGGCTCCCTGAGAGAGTCGGGCGGCGCCTCGAGGAGGACCGTGAGCGTCACGTGAGTATCGTCCTTCGCCGTGACCGCGTGCTTCATGGTCACGGGAGTCCCGTTGTTGCTGCGGATCACGAAGACCTGCCCCACGCGGAGCTCGTCGAGCCCAGGGACGGGCTCGAGCTCGGGCGAGGGGCGCGGCTCCGGCTTCTCCTCCACGCGAGCGAGGCCGGGAGGGACGTTGCACGTCTTCCTGTCCACAGCGAAGGCCTCGGTCCCCGCGTAGGCGTGCCCCGCCTGGTTCACGAAGAGGAACCGGCGCGCCGCGCCCGACCTCTCGGGAAACGCCGTCGCGTAGAACAGCGAGGTCGCGTCCTGCGTGCTCGGTCCGGCGTCGAAGACCCAGCCGTCTTTCTTCCCCGAAGCGATCGCGCCGTCGAGGAGCTTCGCGTCCGCGAGGTCGGTGAGCGTCCCGAAGGCGTTCTTCCCCGCTCGTCCGGGAGAGCCGTCGCGGTAGCGCATCTCCGCGGCGACGATCGAGCGGAGCACGGCGACCGCCTCGGCCTCGCTCGCTTCCCTCGCGAGAGAGTCCCTGGGGGGGAAGATCGGCATGGGTCCGGTGTAGGGAGCGAAGGTCGCGCTCTTCCTGGCCTGGGCGTAATCGTGGGCGAGCCGCTCGAGGGCCTCGGGATCGATCGTCCCGTCCTTCCCGAGGAGCGGCTTGAACGGGTTCGCGAGGCCGCTCTCGCGCGTCTCTCCGGTCGCGAGGAGGGAGACGACGCGATGGAAGACGATGAGGTCCGCTCGCACGAGGAGGACGCCGTCGTCGCCGCAGAACTTCGTCGTCCCCCCTCGCCCGCACCTGGGGCACATCATCGTGGAAGCCGCGGGAGCCGGCACGGGCTCGTCCGCGCGGACCGGAAGCAGGAAGGCGCCGCCAAAGCTCAGGGCGAGGGCGACGGCGAGGCACGGGAGAAAGGCGAGCGCGTCCTCGTCGCGCTCGTCCCGGAAGACCGCGGCGACGCGGGAGAGGAGCTTGCACAGCATGGTCACCTCACGGGAACGCCCGCAGAGTAACCAGGTGTCCTGGAGAGATGAAGCTTCCTTCGCGCGGACGATCTTCGCTCCGCGCTCCGCGAGGTCGATTCCTCGTTTCCCGTTTCCTGTTGTCATTGATATTCCGTGTTCCGCCGCATCGAGGAACACGGAACATCAACATGGAACAGGGAACAGAAAACACGGAATTGACTGGCCAGTTCCTTCCGGCCCCGGACCGCACGCGGCCTCCCGAGAGGCGCGCTCACCCGCGGATCTCGATCAGCTCGAGGAGAGTCTTCGCGCCGCTCGTCTTCTTGACTTCTCCCGGATACTTCCTCGAGACCCAGACCTGGACCTTGGCACCGGGGTTCTCGGAGTCGTCTTCTTCCCGGACCTCGCAGTCGAACTTCACGCCCGAGACCGTGAGCGTCTCCGACCGGAGAACGACCGCTCCGCGAGGGAGTGCGGGCTCGGCGCGCGGAGTCGTCTTCGTCCGCGGCGCCGCCGGCGGCATGCCGAGAGGAGAGACCGGGAGCTCGTCTCTCACGGACGCCGTGACCTCGCTCTCGGTCTTCGCGGTGATCTCCCGCCTCTCGGTCATGGGAGTCCCGTAGTCGATCCTGAAGACGTAGACCTGCCCGACCTGCACGTGAGCGAAGGGATCGACCTCCGCCGGCTTCGGGGGCGGCGGAGGATCGGGCTTCTTGTCGGCCGGGGTCGGCTTCGTGGGCTGGCTCGCGCTCGGGGGAGTCGAGCCATCGGGACATCCCGAGAGAAGGAGCGCCGAGAGAGCGACGATCGGCCCGGCGAGAGAGCGCATGTCTCCTCCCGTTCATGGAAGAAGCGGGCGAACTGGGTCCGCCCGCTTCTCTCGATGTTACGACGTCGCTCGACCCGAGAAAGGTCTAGGCGCGAGCCTTCGCGGGCTTCTTCGCGCCGCTCGACTTCTCAAGCCCCGCGGCCTGCCGGAGGGTCGCGGCCTTGTCCGTCTTCTCCCAGGTGAAGTTCGGCAGCTCGCGGCCGAAGTGGCCGTAGCGAGCCGTCTCCCGGTAGATCGGGCGGCGGAGGTTCAGGTGCTCGATGATCCCCTTGGGCGTCAGCGGGAAGGTCGCGCGCACGAGCTCGGAGATCTTGGCCTCGGAGATCGCGTGAGTTCCCTTGGTGTCCACGAGGACGGAGACCGGCTCGGCGACTCCGATCGCGTAAGCGACCTGGACCTCGCACTCGTTCGCGAGGCCGGCGGCGACGACGTTCTTCGCGATGTAGCGGGCCATGTAGCAAGCCGAGCGGTCGACCTTCGTCGGGTCCTTGCCCGAGAAGGCTCCGCCGCCGTGCCGGCCCATGCCGCCGTAGCTGTCGACGATGATCTTCCGTCCGGTGAGGCCGCAGTCGCCCTTCGGCCCGCCGACCACGAAGCGGCCCGTCGGGTTCACGTAGAACTTCGTGTTCTTGTCGATCAGGTGAGCCTTGTTCTCGCGCTTCATGACCGCGGGGATCAGGTCCTCGCGGACGGCCTTCTCGATGCGCTTCTGGTCGGCGTCGTCCGAGTGCTGGAGCGAGCAGACGATCGTGTGCACGCGCACCGGGACGGCGTTCTCGTACTCGATCGTGACCTGGCACTTCCCGTCGGGACGCGCCCAGCCCCACTTGCCCGTCTCGCGGAGGCGGTTCGACTCCTCCATCATCCTGTGAGCGAGGTGGATCGGCATGGGCATGAGGGAGTCGGTCTCGCGCGTGGCGTAACCGAACATGAGGCCCTGGTCGCCGGCGCCCTGCTCCTTGTTCTGGTTCGTCGACTCGTTGACTCCCTGGGCGATGTCGGGCGACTGCTTTCCGACCGTCACGAGGACCGCGATCTCGTCGGCGGAGAAGCCGAGCGAGGGGTCCGTGTATCCGATCGAGCGGACGCACTGCCGCACGATGTCCGCGTACTCGATCTTCGCGGTCGTCGTGATCTCGCCGGCGACGACGGCCATGCCGGTCGTCACGAGCGTCTCGCACGCCACGCGGCCGAGCGGGTCCTGCGAGAGGATCGCGTCCAGGATCGAATCGGAGATCTGGTCCGCGACCTTGTCCGGGTGGCCAGCGGCGACGCTCTCGCTGGTGAACAGGCGACGTTCGCTCATCCCTCGAAACCTCCAAATGAAGTCCGTGCGACGCGCCCCCCGCGCTCGCAAGGCCGGAGATTCTGCCGAACGGATGGCTCGAAAACCAGTGAGATTCCCGTCATCGGCCACGGGGGTGGAGCGAGAGCGTGCCCAGGAAGTAACCCACGAGGACGATCCCGACGAGGGTGGCCGGAGGCGGATCAGCTCTTCTTGCGGACCTCGCCCGTGGCGAGGTCGACGAGGTAATAAGAGGAGACCTCGCCCACGCGGGCGTAGACGAGCCAGTCCTCGTGCGGGAGCTCTCCCTTCGCCGGGGGATGCTTGTCCATCCGGTCCTCGAGGAGCACGGCGAGGACGCTCGAGCCCTTGGCGAAGGCCTGGACCTTCTCGATCGCGCCGCGGACAGAGACCTTCGCTTGCGCCGCGGCTATGCGGCGGGCCGCGTTCACGACCTCGCGCTCCTCCTCGTCCTTGAGCTGCTTCACGATCGGCTTCGACTCCGTGTCGATCGAGACGGACCAGGCGATGTAAGTCGGGCCCTTGCCCGGAGGCATGGGAGGCTTCGGCTTCGGCTTGCCGTTCTCGTCGAGCTCCTCCTCCTTCTTGGGCTCCTCCTGCTCCTTCACGATGAAGACCTCGAAGCAGTCCACGAGGTCCATCTTGGTCTCGTTCGCGTCCTTCGTGCCGCCGTCGGTCTTCTTCTTCGGCTCCTTGGGCCGGTCCTTCGCCTTCGGGTCCTTCTTCTCGGGGGGAGGCGTGCGCATGTGCTTCTCGGGGTGGATCGAGATGACGATCCCCTGCTGCGCCTGCTCCGCCTTCATGGTCGCGTCGCGAGCCGTGACCTTGACGGACTCGAGGAAGCGCTTCGCCTCGGCCGCCATCTCCTCGCGGAGCTTCTCGGTCGGCGTCTTCTCCGCGGGCTTCACGTCCTGCGCGAAGACCGCCGAGACGCCGAGCGCGAGCGCGAGACCCGAGACCGCGAGAACCCTGCGCGAGCTCATGTGACCCCTCCCACTGCGCTCATCTTGCCTTCGTGCCGTCGAGAATCCTGCCCGATTACTTAGAGAAAGTCGTGTGACAGCGCTAACCGGATGACCTGATCAAGGGAGTGAAGAAAAGAACGACGAACCGCAGAGGAGGCAGAGGAGGCGCGGAGAACGCCGAGAGAAGGAGATTCTCTGCGTCACCTCCGCGAACTCCGCGCCTCTGCGGTGAACGTTCTCCTCTTGGGCCGCATCACGTCAATCGGTCGCCGCTGTGAGCCGCTCTCACCCTCGCCCGCGGACGACCTCGCCCGCGCGCACCCGCCCGAGCGGCTTCCCGTCCGCGAGGACGGGTTTTCCGTTGACGAGGACGTGCACGATGCCCTCGGGATCGCGCGCCGGCTCCTCGTAAGTCGCGCAGTCGATGATCTTCTCCTTGGAGAAGACCACGAGGTCCGCGCGGAAGCCCGGAGCGATGCGCCCGACTCCGCGGAGGTTCATGGCCAGGGCGGCCTGGCTCGTCATCTTCCGGATCGCTTCCTCGAGCGAGAGGAGCTTCTCGTCCCTCACGTGCCGTCCGAGGATCCGGGGATACGTCCCGTAAGCACGCGGGTGCGGCCTTCCTCCCAGGAGAGCGTCCGTGCAGACGTTCACGTAAGGGAGGACCGAGAAGGCGCGCATGACCTCGAGCGACTGGTTGTGGGAGACCATGCCGGCGCCGAGCGTCTCGTCGCGCAGGAGGTCGAGCGCGAAGTCGAGCGGGTCGGCCTTCTTTGCGCGAGCGCCGTCGGCGATCGACTTCCCGATCAGCTCGGGCCGGCGCCCGCTCGGGACGTCCGAGACGACGATCCCCTCTGGCCCGGTCCAGCGCCAGAAGTTGTCCCACTCGCTCGGGAGAGGGTCGGTCATCTGCTCGCGCATCTTGGCTTGCCCGAGGCGGGCGACCGCGGCCTCGGGTCCGCCCGAGTGGACCCAGGGAGGGAGGATCGCCGAGAGAACCGTGCTGCCCGCGGCGTAGGGGTACTGGTCGCACGTGACCGTGACGCCCGAGCGCTGGGCTTCCTCGACGCGCGCTTGAACTTCCTTCCAGCGGGAGAAGTTCTCCTTCCCCGCGATCTTCCAGTGAGAGATGTGGATCCGGCACCCGCTCGCTCGCCCGACCCCGACCATCTCGTCGATCGCTTCCAGGATGTGGTCGCTCTCGCTCCTCATGTGGACGACGAAGGGGCCCTCGCGCTTCGCGACCGTGCGCGCGAGCGCGACGAGCTCGTCGGTCTTGGCGTAGCAGCAAGGCGGGTAGATGAGCCCCGTCGAGATCCCGATGGCTCCTTCTCGCAGCGAACGGTCGAGGAGGTCTTGCATGGAGACGAGCTCGGCCGCGGTCGCCTCGCGGTCGTCGGGGCCGACGACGCACGTCCGCACCGCCCCGTGCGGGACGAGAGAGGCGACGTTCGGGGAAGGCCCCGCGCGCTCGAGCGCCTGGAGGTAGTCGCCCATGCTCGTCCACGTCCAGGCGACGTCGGGGCGCCCGAGGAGGCCGGCGAGCTTCCGCTTCTCCTCCTCCTCGCGCGAGCGGACGAGAGGAGCCACGGAGATCCCGTCCTGGCCGAGGACCTCGAGCGTGACTCCCTGGCGGACCTTCATGGGAAGGTCGGGCTCGACGAGGAGGCGCAGGTCCGAGTGAGAGTGCGTGTCGATGAAGCCCGGCGCGAGGACGAGACCTCCCGCGTCGATCGTGCGAGGCGCCGCGAGCTTCTCTCGCTCGTCGATCGCCGCGATCTTTCCCGAAGCGATGCCGACGCTCGCCCGCTTTCCGGGAGCTCCGGTTCCGTCGATCACGGTCGCTCCGCGCACGACGAGGTCGAGGTCCAAGGGTCGCTCCCGGGAAGGGCTTGGATTCTAACGCACCGGGCGCCTCGTCCGGGCCCGCTCGCCGGGCGCGAGAGCCGGTCGCCTCAGCTCGATTGTCTGGCTTCCTCTTCGCGATGGACGCTCGGGCATCCCCGGGCTCCGACTGTCCGCGCCGGTCGCTACTTCCCGCACTTCGCATCGCCTCGAGGGCATCCTGGGCGCCAGAGCTCTCGCCCCGTCGGCGGCCCCGCGCGACGAACCACACGATGGGATGATGAGCGAACGTAGCCCTCTCCTCGCGGTCGACATCCCACGAAGCGGCGCTCGTCGATTTCCTGCCGGCCCTGACGGGCGCGTGCCCGAGCGCGGGCCTCGCGCCGCCGGCACGAGCGTTGCCCTCTTTCTTGAAGTGGGAATTCGCGCGGGCAAGATGCTCAGGATCGCGCTCCTCGCCGCGCTCGGCGGTTTGCTCGCGCTCGAGCGGGGGTGTCGCGTGTCGGGAGAGCAGGAGACGGAGGGCGTCCACGCGATCGGCAGCGCGAGCCCGAGCGCTCTCGCGCGAGAGCCGGGAGCCGTGACGCTCGTGACCTACAACGTCCACAGCCTCGTCGGCACGGACGGTCGCTACGATCCCGGAAGGATCGCGGCCGTCCTCCGCGAGACCGGCGCGGACATCGTCTGCTTGCAGGAGCTGGGCGACTTCCGCGGAAGGGTCCCGGGAGACGCGCCCGAACAGCTCGCGCGCGAGCTCTCGATGCCCATGCTCTTCGGAACGACCATCGAGAGAGACGGGCGGCGCTACGGGAACGCGATCCTCACGCGATTCCCGATCGTTGGTCGCCGCAAGTACGACCTGAGCGCGGGCCCGCTCGAGCCCAGGAAGGCCCTGCGCGCCGACCTCGAGCTGGCGGAGGGCGTGCGGCTCGGCCTGGTGTGCGTGCACTTGGGTCTCGTCCCGGTCGAGCGAGGGGCGCAGGTCGCCGCGCTCGGGGACACGGTGCTCCCGGAGCTCGACGGGCCCGTCGTCCTCTGCGGCGACTTCAACCACTGGTACTTCGCGCGCGACGGCGCGATCGCGCGCCGCGAGCTCTTCGACGTCGCGAGGAAGCTCGACCGCGAGGAGAGCACGTTCCCCGCGGGGCGCGCGTTCTTCCGGCTCGACCGCGCGTACGCGAACCGGCTCGTGTGCCCGCTCGAGATCCGTGTCCACCGCTCGGCGCTCTCGGCCCAAGCCTCCGACCACCTCCCGGTCGTCTTCAGGTTCGAGGTCGTGCGGAACTGAGCTGGATGTGAGAGGTGAGCCCGTCTCGGAGCCGGATGTGAGCCTCGTCAACAAGAACCGGGTGGCGTGTCGCCACGCGCGCCGCTCGCGCGGGCCCGCCGGTCGTGGGTCGGGGCCGGCGAAGTGCGTCTTCCCGTGGCCCTTCGGCGGAATCTCTAGCTTTCCCGAAGAAACCTCGCCGGGCCCGGTCTCTGTTCCCGGAGAACGGACGCGAAAGAGGAGAGCCCCATGCGCCGCCAGCTCATGTTCCAGGCCTCACTCGTGATCTCGGCCGGCCTCGCCCTCGCGGGCTGCCAGGGAGGCCACGGCGGCTCCGGCGCCGCGAGAGTCACGGCCGTCGCCAGCACGAGCCCCCCTCCGCCCGCGCAGCCCGCTCCCGCGCCTCCGCCCCCGACGACGACCCAGGTCATCGTCATCGCGACACCGGCGGCGCCGACGCTCACCTGCACGCTCAGGAACCTCACGAACGAGACGATCGACGTGACGATCGACACGCCCGACCAGTCGATCGACGTGGGAGCGCTCGGCCCCGGCGACACGGCCACCGTGGACCTCGCCGACCTCCCCGACTCGGCGACCGTCTCCGCGACCGCGCTCACTCCCGACGCGACGGGGAGCTATCCGGTCTTCTCCGACGCCGTCCTGGACCTGGGCGTCGACTACAGCGCGAGCGACCCGTTCGCGACGGTGACGTTCGGCGAGTGAGCTACTCGAGCAGCCGCTCGATCGTCGAGCGGAGCGTCGCCTCGTCGAACTCGGACTTCACGATGTAAGCGTCCGCCCCCGCCTCGAGCCCGGCGCGGCGGTCCTCGTCCGCGCCGCGGGTGCTCACGATGATGATCGGCACCTCGTTCACGCGAGCGTCCGCGCGGATCCTCCGGATGAGCCCGAAGCCGTCGAGCCTCGGCATCTCGAGGTCGGACACGATGAGGTCGGGCTTCTCCTTCTCGAGGAGGCGGAGCGCGTCCTGGCCGTCCACCGCGAGGTCCACGTCGAAGCCGAGCCCTTCGAGGATCCGGCGCTCGAGCTGGCGGGTGACGACCGAGTCGTCCACGACGAGCACCCGGCGCTTCCTCTCGGGGTCGGCCTCTCGCTTCGCGCGGATCGACGGCCCTCGCGGCGCCGAGAGCGCCTCGTGCGAGAACGCGAGGAGGTCGGGCACGTGGAGGAGGAGCGCCGTGTCTCCCGTGCCCAGGAGGACGGCTCCGGCCGTGCCTCGCACGCGCTCGAGCGGCCACCCGAGCGGCTTCACGACGACGGAGCGCTCTCCCTCGAAGGAAGTCACGGAGATCGCGAGGACATCGTCGTTGTGCCGGACGATCGCGAGGCGCTGGGCCTCGCCGTCTTCCGCGACGTCGTCGTCGATCCCGAGGAGGTCGACGATGCGCGCGACCGGGACCGACCTCCCGCGGTGCTTGACGGTCGGACGGCCGTCGAAGTTCCCGAGGTCTCGAGTCCCGACGGTCCTCGCGGCGCGGAAGAACAGGACGCGCGAGACGAGCGCCGTGAGAGGAAGCCTGAGCGTGATCTCGGTCCCCGTGCCGATCCCCGAGCGGAGGCGCACCTCTCCTTTCAGCGACTCGACGTTCGACTTCACGATGTCCATGCCGACGCCGCGGCCCGAGACCTCGCTCACCGCGTCCTTCGTCGAGAAGCCCGGGAGAAAGACGAGGTCCACGGCCTCCTCGGGCGAGAGCTTGGCGGCCGCCTCGGCGGTCAGGACGCGCTTCTTGACGGCGGAGGCGCGCACGCGCTCGGGGTCGATCCCTCGCCCGTCGTCGGAGACTCGGATGAGGACCGAGCCTCCGTCCTGCTCGGCCTCGACGGAGACCTCGCCCTCCTCGGGTTTCCCCTTGGAGACGCGCTCGGCCGGCGTCTCGATCCCGTGGTCGATCGCGTTCCGGAGAATGTGCAGGAGAGGATCCTTGACGCCGTCCAGGATCGCGCGGTCGAGCTCGGTCTCGGCGCCCCGGATCCTCACGCGGACCTTCTTCCCGAGCCTCCGCGCGAGCTCGC
>JACQDU010000686.1 GCA_016200955.1 bacterium | reverse complement strand
GTCACGTTCAACGTTGTCCGGCACATGTCGAGGATGCGGTCCACTCCCAGAATCACGGCGATCAATGCCGGGTTCACGTGGATGGAAGCGAGCACCAGGACAATAAACGGAATCGATCCTGAAGGCACACCTGCCGTGCCCACACTACCAAGAATCGCCAGGTAAGCGACCATTACTTGCTGGCCCATCGAAAGATCGACTCCAGCGAGTTGAGCAAGGAACAACACGGTGACGCCCTCGTAAATCGCGGTTCCATTCTGGTTGGCCGTCGCGCCAATCGTGAGCTCCGAGGCGCGGCAAAATCCTCGGTTGGCGGTCGAGGCTGAGTATGCACAACCGGTGTGCCGTGACCACCCGCCGGATCCTCGTTCAAGGGCGTTCGCGTTGGCGCACCGGCGGTCGCGAGAGGCCGGGCGAGCCTCGACCCGATGCGGAATCTTCCGCGCCCGGCGTGGCGATTCCCTTGCTCGACCTCGCGCGACGAGGAGCAATGGCACCTCTCCGATCCCTCCGCGAGCTGGCCCAGGGTCTCGGTCTCCTCGACGAGGAGGTCGAGCCTCGGGGCCGCTTCGTCGCGAAGATCTCCCTCTCCGTGCTCGGTCGGCGGCGGGATCGACCGGACGGCAAGCTCGTCCTGGTCACCGCCATGACGCCCACGTCCCACGGCGAAGGGAAGACGACGACGGCGATCGGCCTCGTCGATGCCCTTCGTCGCACGGGAGCTCGTGCGATCGCGACGCTGCGACAGCCGACTCTCGGTCCGGTGTTCGGGCTCAAGGGCGGGGGCACGGGGGGCGGGAAGAGCCAGCTCGCTCCCCGCGAGCTCATCGACCTGCACTTGACGGGCGACAGCCACGCCGTGCAGTCGGCTCACAACCTCGCCGCGGCGTTCCTCGACAATCACCTCCGCCACGGGAACGCTCTCGGCATCGAGCCTCACACGATCACGTTCCCGCGCGTCCTGGACCTCTCGGATCGTCCTCTCCGGAACGTCGCCATCGGCCTCGGAGGCAAGGAGAACGGACCCGTCCGGGAGGCGAGCTTCGAGATCACGAGCGCCTCCGAGGTCATGGCGATCCTCGCGCTCGCCGGGAGCCGCCGCGACCTCCGCGAGAGGCTGGGCCGGATCGTCGTGGCCGAGCGTCGAGGCGGCGAGCCCGTGACGCTCGAGGACCTGCACGTCGCCGGCGCCATGGCGGCGCTCCTCCACGACGCGATCGAGCCCAACCTCGTGCAGACGCTCGATGGATCGCCGGTCCTCGTTCACACGGGGCCGTTCGCGAACATCGCGCACGGATGCAGCTCCGGTGATCGCCGATCGCGTGGCGCTCGAGCTCGGTGACTTCGTCGTCACCGAGGCGGGATTCGGCGCGGACCTCGGAGCCGAGAAGTTCTTCGACCTCAAGTGCCTCGCTTCCCGCGGACTTACGCGCAGACGTGGGAGCAGGAGCAGTCCCGGGCCCCGTTGACGCGCGCCGGGGATCGATGATCGAATCTCGATAACGGAAACCGTTCATGGAGGACAAGAGGAGGTCCCGACCCTCGGATACGATCCGTGCCAGGAGGCGCGGTGCGCCACTTCATCGCCTTCGCGCTGGCGACCGCCGCCGTTACCGCAGCGATCGCGCTCGCTCTCGCGAAAGCGCGAGCGCTCGTGCCGCTCGGAGCCGCGCTCGCTGGCCTGAACGTCGCGACGCTCGCGCTCTACGGTTACGACAAGCTCGCGTCCATGCTCGCGAGGAAGCAGGAGGCGCCGAAGCTCCCGCGCGTGCCCGAGGTGCTCCTCCTCGCGCTCGCGGGCCTGGGAGGAGGAGCGGGAGCCATCGCCGGGATCTTCCTCGTCCGCCACAAGACGAGGAAACCGCGCTTCGTTGCAGGAGTGCCGGCGATCGTGCTCCTGGAGGTCGGCGTCGCCTGCGTGGCCTTGTGGCTCGTGCCGGCGGCGATGGACTTCGTCATGTCCCCGGGCTGACTAACCCGCGGGAGCGCGCCCGATCTCCTGGGCGGCCCGGTCGAGCTTGACCGAGACCCAGTCGCGGAGGCGCGGAACCTCGACGCGGTCCCAGTCCTTCGCCAGCCTCACGTCGAGGAATTGGAGATAGAGCGCGTCCACGATCGCGCGAGCTTCCTCGGCCGCGAAGAGCTTGGCCTCGAGCTCGTCCTCGGGGTCGGCCTTCCTCGACTTCTTCTTCTCCGACGAGTCGTCGGCGGGTTCGTCCGCGGGAGAGGCGTCGGTCTCGCCCGCCTCGGGCGCGGGTTCGTCGGGCTCGGGGGTCTTGATCGAGCCCAGGTCGAGCGTGTCGCCGTCGAGGGTGAACTGCCACTCGCGCGGGCCCCGAGCGGCGAAGACGCGGGCTTTCTTGAGGGTCATGCCCGAAGCGAGCGCGCTCGCGGCCTCGGGACGGAGCGTCGGGGTCCCCTTGCGCAGGGTCATGACGGAGCCGTCTTCTCCCGTGGAGACGAGCGAGAGCGCGTCTTCCACGACGAGAGCGACGCGCGAGTCTTCCTTCTCTCCCTCGAGAGAGAGCTCGAACTCGCCGCCCTCGACCTCGCAGCGGAACCAGAGCCACGTGAGGAAGTCTCGCCCGAGGAAGCTCCGGTCGGACGTGAAATCGGTCGCCATGTTCTCTCTCCTTACTCCGTAGCCGTGTTCACGGGAGACGGCGCCGGGCGCTTCTTGGATCCGTTCGCCTTCGCGGAGAGCGAGAGCGGGACGGCGTCCCTGAGGAGGGAGAGCCGGGCGTTCCGGCCCTCTCCCTCGGTCGTGTCGTCGGCGATCGCGCTCGGGAGCCGGGCCTCGAGCGTCAGGTCGAACGTCCGGGCGAACAGCTCCTTGAGCTCCTCGTTCGTTCCCTTGGAGGTCGACTGGAAGAACAGCTTCTTCTCGCGCACGTGCCAGAAGACGCCGTAGGCGCGCTGGACCGGGGGAAGCTCGGCCAGGAGCTTCTCCTTCACCTCGCGCTTGATCTCGCGCCGCTTCGCCGGGGGGATCCGGCTTTCACCCGACGTTCCACCTTCGGCGGAACGTGCGTCTTCCCCGTTCTTCTCCCTCCAGGCCTTCTCCTCGAGCGCGACGTGGGCCGCGAGGAGAGGAGCGGGGACCTTCCGCGTGTCGATCCTGAGGGCGAAGCAGGCGAAGGGCCCTCGGAAGATCTTCGCGGGCTCGAACTCGCCGTCGAAGAGGTGGTCGGGCGCGATCCAGCCCGTCGCCGCGCCCTCGTCCTTGTCTCCCAGGCCCGTGAAGCGGAAGGCCGAGAGCTTGTCCGCGATCGTCGCGTTCTGGGGAGTCGCGTGCTTTCCCGACACGCGATACGTCCGTATGGTGATGCTTCCTCGCCCGACGAGCATCGCTCGACTCTCCTTTCGCGTGGCCGCCCTCGTGCCGGCGGTGCGGGTCGCCGGGGACGCGCGACGGCTCTGTTTCCGTGAGACGATCGCGGGAATCTAGTCGCCGGGTCCGACAACGAGGCCGCGCCGCAGCGCGGACGCACGCCGTCTCACGCGATTTTTCATAGGGTGAGGAACTCGGGCGAGGAGCCGCGAGCGGAGTTTACGGGAGGCGTGTTGTCAGGATCTTCCATCGAGGACATCTCTCTCGCGGTAGCTCCCGGCCTTCCGCGCGCGCCGGAGCGCAGCTACCATCACGCACCGTGAGCGAGGAAGCCAGCATCGGTTCGAGCGAGAAGCGAGCGCCCCTCCGCCTCGGGATCGGCTCGGAGGAGGAGCTCGACCGCACCGGCCCGCAGAACGGCGACTCGAAGCCCGCGCCCGCGGGAGAGGTCCTCGGCGCCGTCTCCTCTCGAGCGCAGGAGCGCTTCTCCGAGAGGCAGCAGATCCTCTCCTTCGGAGAGTTCCTGGACGCCGTCCTCGCGGACCCGCGCCACCACGCTCGAGGAGCGGCGCAGTATCTGCGCGACATGTTCGACTGGTTCGGCACCCGCACCGTGCGCGGCGTCGCGGGTCCG
>JACQDU010000692.1 GCA_016200955.1 bacterium | reverse complement strand
GGGCATCGCGTGACGATCCTGAACCGCGGCAAGAACCCCGACCCGTGGGGAGCGCGCGTCCTTCGCCTCCGGGGGGACCGGACGACGGGAGACCTGGAGCGACTCGTCGCGAACCGCGAGTTCGACGCGTGCATCGACTTCGTCGCCTACGAGGCGCGCGACGCGGAAGGCGCCGTGCGCGCGCTCGGCCGGCACGCCGGGCACTACGTCTTCGTGGGCACCGGCCAGGTCTACCTCGTGCGCGAGGGCTGTCCGGTTCCGTCCAAGGAAGAGGACGCGAGAGGCGAGCTCATCGCGCGACCCGAGGGCGCCCTCGATCGCGCCGAGTGGGACTACGGAAAGGGCAAGCGAGACTGCGAGCGCGTGCTTCTCGACGCGTGGGAACGGGAGAAGTTCCCGGCGACGCTCGTTCGGATCCCGATGGTCAACGGCGAGCTCGAGCGAAGCCGGCGGCTTGAGACCTACCTCGTCCGGATCCTCGATGGCGGTCCGCTCCTCTTGCCGCGCGGAGGGCCCGAGGTCTCGCGGCACGTCTACGGAGGAGAGGTCGCGCGTTTCCTCGCAACGATCCTCGGGAACCGTGCGACGTTCGGGCGCGCGTTCAACGTCGCGCAGGAGGAGACGCCGACCGTGGCGGAGCTCGTCTCTCTGCTCGCGGAGACCGTGGGCGCGAAAGCACGGATCGTCCCGGTGAGCGAAGAAGCGCTCGCGTGGTCGGGGCTCGTCACGAGAGAATTCTCGCCTTACAGCACGCGGTGGATGTCTTACATCGATCCCGCGCTCGCGCGACGAGAGCTCGGCTTCCGGCACGAGCCGCTCGCGAGCTATCTGGGTAAGATCGTCGCGAGCTACCTCGCGAGCCCTCCTCCGGCGCCTCCTCCCGGTTACGCCTCGCGCGACGCCGAGCTCGCGCTCGCCAGGCGACTTTCCTGACCGTTCACGGAAGCGGCCGCCTCGGTGCCCGTGTTCTTCTTCCCACATCCCCGCACGTCTGTCGGTGACACGCGGTAGAAGAGCACACGGAGCCAATTCCAATGGAACCGCAGAGGCGCGGAGCTCGCAGAGCTACCGCAGAAGAAAACAACCAGCTCACCGAGCAAGTCATAGGCGCAGCGATCGCAGTTCATCGTGAGCTCGGCCCAGGACTGCTTGAATCGGTGTATGAGTCGTGCCTCGCCTTCGAGCTGCGGGAGCGGGGTTGTATCGTCGAGCGCCAGAGACCTCAGCCCGTGAAATACAAGACCTTGACCATCGAGGTGGGTTACAGGATCGACTTAGCCGTCCGGTCCACGAAGGGCACGGATGTGCTCGTCGAGCTCAAGGCTGTGGACAAGGTCATTCCCATCCATGGAGCACAGCTCCTGACGCATCTCAGGCTCTCGGACTGCGCTGTCGGGCTCCTCATTAACTTCAACGTCGAGCTCCTGAAGGACGGAGTAACGCGGTTCGTGAACGACTTCCCTGAAGCTCTCTGCGCGTCCTCCGCGCACTCTGCGCCTCCGCGGTGAACGCACTCCGAAGACCAGCTCACCGCTC
This sequence comes from bacterium, assembly GCA_016200955.1. Classification (GTDB taxonomy): domain Bacteria; phylum Planctomycetota; class J058; order J058; family JACQDU01; genus JACQDU01. Next base: position 1,758 of record JACQDU010000692.1, on the reverse strand, counting down.
CCCCACGAGAGCCCGCCCCCACGCGAGGACGCCCAGTCGCTGGAGCTCGCGCTCGGCCGTCTTCGCATCGCGGCGGTAGGCCTCGACGAGGGCCTTCCGGGCGAGGGCGCGCTCGCTCCGCGAGTCCTGCGCGACCGCCACGAGGACGAGCCCGGGCACGAACGCGTCGCCCTCGGGGACGCGGAAGAGCCAGGCGAGCGCCCTGTCCGCGTCCCGCCGCGCGAGCGCGAGCTGAGCGCCCTCGAGCGCGAGGGCCGCCTCGTCGGGCGGAAGGAGAGCGTCGCCCGGCGCGATCTCCCGGAGCACCGCTTCCGCGCGCGCGAGAGCGCCGGCCTTGCGGAAAGCCGCCGTCGCCGCGAGCGCCGCTTTCGTGCGCTCGTTTCCCGACGAGGCGAGCGCCGCGAGAGCGGCCAGCTCTCCTCCCGCGAGCGGGTCGCCCGCGGCGGAGAGCGCGGCGGAGCGCGTGCGCGCGACCGCGTGCACGAGCGGGAGCGCCGCTTCTCTCCCCCGGACGCTCCCGTTGCCCGAGAGGGCCGACTTCAAGTGACCGCGGGCGCTCCCGGCGCTCGCCCACGACGCGCGGACGGCGTGCCACCCGGCGCTCTCGCCCGGACCGCACGCCAGGTCGGCGGCGAGGACGAGCTTCTCGAAGCGCGCTCCCGTGAGGGCGAGGCCGCGAGCATAGGCGCGCGCGGCCTCGAACTCGACCCAGGGCCGGTCGTCTCTCTGGACACGGTCGTCTCGCACGGAGAAAGCCGAAGCGACGGCGGGCACGACGACCTCGAGCGGGCCGAGGTCGAGCGCGGCCTCTCCTCCGTCGATCGAGAGGACCGGGTCGTCCGCGAGAACGCCCGCGAGGGCGAGGCGGCGCCTCTCCACTCCCGCTCCCGGGTCCGCGCCTCGCGAGAACGCGAGCACGATCGGGCGCTCGCCCTCGAGGGAGCCGGCGTAGAGCCGCGATCCCGGGAAGGCCGTCTCGAACGTGCGGAGGATCAGGACGAGACTCGAAGGCGAGAGCTGGAACAGGGGGAGCCAGAGAGCGAACGCCCCCCCGGGCCCGAGGTGCGCGCGCACGCTCGAGAAGTGCTCGAGCGTGTAGAGGTAAGCGGTGCCCGGCTGCCAGGGCGCGAAGATATCCGAGACGACGAGATCCGCGAGAGCTTCGTCGCGCGCGAGGTAGCGGCGGCCGTCCGCCACGACGACCCTCGCTCGCGGCGCTCTCCCGAGGAACGGCTCGAAGGCCGGCGCGAGCCGGACGACCTCGGGGAGGAGCTCGGCGACGACCACGGTGCCCGAGGAGACGAGCGCGGCCTCGCACGCCGCGTCGGCCGTGATCCCGGTCGCGAGGCCGATCACCACCGTTCGAGCCGGCCGCGGCCGGAGGACGAACGGGAGGAGAGCCTCGCGCCGCTCGACCACGCGCGAGGCCGTGTCGCCGAGCGTGTAGCGGTCGTTCGCGACGAGCCGCCTCGTCCCGTGCTCGTCCTCGATCACCGCGACCGAAGCGGACGGCCCGTCGACGCGGGAGACGATCCGGTCTCCCGCGTGGAGTCGCTCGGGCTGGAAGCGTAAGGCGGCGAGCGCCGCAACGGCGACGAGCGCGAGAGCGGCCACGACCGTGGCCTTCCGTCGCGGCGCGCCCGACGCGATCGCGCTCGCGGCGCCGAGGGCCGCGGCGAGCGCGGCGATCGCGGCGAACGTCCCTCCCACGCCGAGGAGGGGCACCGAGAGGAAGCCCGCGACGAGCGCTCCCGCGAG
>JACQDU010000691.1 GCA_016200955.1 bacterium | reverse complement strand
CTTGAGGAGCCCGGTCGGCGTGATCCACGACGGCCGGCCCGCCGGGCCCACGACGTCGCGGAAGTAGAGGGCGTTCCCCCACCAGATCTGCCCCGAGATCGTCTGGGCCGGCGACGGGTCCCGGAAGGGCGCGGGGAGATGCCGGCGCGAGTAGCGGTAGACGTCGAGGTCGTAGAGCAAGAAGCCCGCCTTCGCGAGGAGCCTGTCGACGTCCGAGAACTGCGCAGCCTCTCTCTGGAAGCAGACCTCGACGCAGACTCCCAGGACGCCGCGGCCTTCGAGACTCCTGAGCGCACCCGTGAGGACATCGAGGTCTCCGCCGTCGGTGTCGGTCTTGATGAAATCGATGCGAGCGATCGCGTGCTCGTCGCAGAACCCGTCGAGGTCCAGGGTCTCCAGCTCGACGGTTCGCGGCGTCGGATCGAGGTAGAGGTTCGCGGGCTTCTCGGCGGGCGCCGCCGCGGTCTTGGCGCGGCTCGCCTCGCGCGTGCTAGAGCGGCCCCAGAGCGAGCGGTCGAACGCCTCCTGCCGCTCGGGCGGCTGCTCGACGGCGCCCAGATGAAACGTCAGGTGCCGACGATCGCGGTGGAGCGCGATCGGGAAGTAGCGGACCTTCGGGTTCTTCTCGAGACGGGAGAGGCGCTCGCACTCGGCGGGATCCGTCTCGAAGCCGAGGACGCCGAGCTGATCTCCGTAGACGGCCCAATGAGACTCGAAGCCTCCGCTCGCTCCCACGTCGACCACGACGAGGTTGTCCGAGCGGAAGCAACCGGCCTCCACGAGGTGCGCGGTCATCGACGGGGATCGGTGGATGCGCTGCATCGACATGGCGGCCTCACTGAGATCTCGAGCGGCAGCTCCCGGAGCCGCGCGCGGTCACGGGCGCTTCGCCGCGAGCGCCTCGGCGAAGACGGGCTGCAGGTGCTCTCCGAGCCCGATCTGGTACGGAAGGTTCATGTGGAGCGAGTCGAAGAACTGCTCGTGCGGAGGAGACTCGAGCGATCGCTGCCATTGCTCGAGGTCGACGAGCGTCATGCCCTCTCGCTGCGCGAGCTCGCGGACGAAGGCGTTGTAACGCTCGTAGACGAGCGCCAGCTCGTAGGTGTTCCCTTGCGTCCAGACGGGCAAGTGGGCCAGCCTGAGCGCCTCCTCGGTCGGGGCCCGATCGGTCCTCAGAAGCCCGGGCAACGTCGTCACGAGGATCCGCGACGGGGGGATCCCTCCGTCGCGAAGACGGTGGACGAGCTCGACGAGACCCCGACACGTGAGGCGCGGGCGGTACGAGTCGTCCGCCTGCATCGGCTCCCAGCGCTTCTTGACCTCGGGCGGTGGCGGACCGCTCTGCAACGGCCCCGTTCGAAAGCGATTCCAGACGGTGACGAGGTCGAGCCGCCAGGGCGAGAGCTTCGGAGGGTTGAAGCAATAGTTCACGAAGTAGTCGATGTCCCCGTCGGCGATCGTGGAGTGAGGATCGTCGTAGTTGCTGTAGAGAGTGTTCCAGCCTACGTAGACCATGACGAGGTCGGGGTCCAAGGCGACGTACTCCTGGACCCTGAGCGCGAGCTCGAATGCGGAGTAGCCCTCGACGCCCGCGTTGATCACACGCACGTCGCCGATCCCGGCCGCCTTGAACGATCTCTCCGCAGCCTCCGAGTAACTCGTGCTCGCGAGACCGAACGTGCACGAATCGCCGAGGCAGACGATCCGTCTCTCTCCCGCGGGCTTCTTCGCGGGGAACTCGTCTCCCTTGAAGCCGAGCGCGTTGATCCGGAGCTCCGCGGACGGGTCGACGAGCTTCCGGTCGATCGCATCCCTGAGGATCTTGTGCCCGAGCGTCCGGCCCTCTCGCTCGAGCTGCTCGTCGAGGCCTCGGAGCGTCTTTCGATAACCCGGGTGGAGGCGCCAGAATCGCGGATTGTCCTCGCCGTCGGGATCCGAGTAGTCCTGGATCCTCGCGCGGAGAGCGGCGCGGTCGAGGGAGCGGATCCGTTCGCGAGCCGCGAGCTCGAGGACGACGAAGCACATGGCAGAAACGATCGCGGTGAAGACGAGCCGGAGCCGCACGGACGGTGCGAGCTCGAGGATCCGCTTCAGGCCCACTGCGGTCTGCGCGGCCCAGCTGGGCGGAACGTCGGAGGTGGTCGGGGCCGATCGCCGCTCCGTCCACGCGCGCCCGAGGGCCGTCGCTGCGGCCGTCGCGACGTAGACGAGTGCGGGTCCGGGGTGAGCTCGGATCGCGACCGCCGCGAGCGCGAGAGCGTGCAGCCGGTTCCCCGACGAACGGCCGAGAACAAGGCCGAGCCCGCACTGGAGAGCGAGGCCGAGGTAGTTCGCCGGCCTCGGTGCGAGATTCTCGAGGCAAAGCGTCCAGATGAGACCCGGCGCGAGGGCCGCGACGAGCCACGTGCCGGCCGCACGCAGGAGGTCGAGGATGGGCCGGCGCCGCGCGAGCGTGGCCTCGGGATCGCTCGTCACGACGGCTGCGACCTCGCCGACTTGATCCATGCGCCGCGAGAGTCTAGCATTCGCGCCCGTTCCTTTCTCCCGAGGGATCGAGAGCCATGCCCTTCAACAAGGACACCAGCCTCCAGGCGCTGCTCGGTTTTCTCGCCAGCGAGTTCAACCTCACGGACCTCGATCCCGACGAGCCGATCTTCTCGGCGGGCCTCATCGACTCGTTCAGCCTCGTCCAGGTCGCGGCCTTCATCGGCGAGAAGCTCGGCGTCACGATCCCGACCAAGGACCTGACCGTCGCCAAGATGGACCGGCCCCGTCAGATGATCGACACGGCCGCCGTCCACGCGAAGTAGCGGCTAGCGAAGAAGGCCCGCGGCGGCGATCTTCTCGCCGATCGCCCGGGCGACGATCCCCGCGCCCTTGCTGTTCCAGTGGATGTCGTCGTCGAAGTTGTCGTCGTCGGGCTCGATCGCCTCCGAGAGGTCGACGAACAAGGAGCCCGTCTTCTCCGACAGCTCGCGGATGTTCCTGTTCATGACGTCGCGCATCGCGATCACGCGGGCTTTCACGACGTCGGGGTCTTCGTTGGGAGAGAACTGCTTGAGAGCCTTCGGGGTGAGCTTGACGACGATCGAGCAGAGGACCGTCCTGGCATGGGCGTGCTGGGCGAGAACGACCATCTTCTCGAGGTTCCGCGCGTGGAATCGCGCGAGGTCTTCCGGTCGCTTCGATGTTGCGGCCTTGCGCCACCCCGTCGGCTCCGGAGCCGTCGGCGCGAGCCCGAGCGCGGCTCTCCCGCTCGTCAGCACGGCGATCCCGTTGTAGGGCCCTCCGCCGACGATCACGTCCTCTAGCGGGTCGCCTTCCTCGGTCACGAAGACGTTCTCGAGGGTCGTCGGCCGCAGCTGATGGCTGTGGATGAGCGCGTAAGCGAGCAGTGCGCTCCGGTGAGCGAGCCAGCGTGAGATCGGCGTCGTCTCGTGGAAAGGCACGTGCGTCGAGTCGTCGCGCTGCCAGTCCACGCTCCGGTCGTCGGGGTCCGTCGCCGCCCCTGGTCCCACGTCGCGCGAGAGGTCGCAGTCTCCTACGTAGAAGACGACGACGTCGGGCTCGAGCTCGACGACACGCGTGGCGACCTGGACGAGAGACTGCTGGCTCGAGTTCGAGTGGAAGCCCGCGTTGATCGACTCGACCTTGCTTCCGAGGCGGCCGCTCAGGTCCTTCCCAAGCAAGGTCGGCATGGTCTCCTCCGGCACGCCGTAAGTGAACACGACCGACGACCCGACGACGACGACTCGTTTCTCTCCTGGCTTCTTCGGCCAGTCGAAGTCGGGAGCGCGGTAGCCGTAGCGGTTGTCTTGCTGGACGCCGTCGTTCCGGTCGGGGTTGTGGATGTGCCAGAGATAAGGGTGCGGCTTGAACCAGTCCTTCTCCTTCTCGAGCTTCAGGACGCTGTCGTCCACGAGCTGAGCCGCGAGCGGGCTTGCTCTGCACAGGGCCGGCGTCAGAGGAGAGTCCACGACGACTCGCAGAGCGGCCTCGTGCAGGAAGAACAGCGACACCAAGACGAGCAAGAACCGTCGGAGCGCGACGCTTCCCTCGAGGGGAGCGGAGTCGATCTTGGAAGGTTCCACGGCGAGCACGAGCTGCCGCCAGAGCGGCGCCAGCTCGAGCACGTCTGCGATGGTGCGAGCCGCGCGCGTGGGCCACGCAGGCTGACTCGCGGGAGCGCTCGCTGCGGTCGTCTCGCCCGGAGGTGGCACGGTCTTGCTCGCGCGCCATTCGCTCAGGAGACGGGCCACGATCACGGCGAACAGGATCGTGAGGTAAGAGCGCCAGGGCGCGGGACGCACCCAGATCTCCGTGAATCCGAGCGCGAGAGCTTGCGCCCGATTCACCGCCATGAAGCCGAGCGAGCCGGCGAGGAGCGTCACGAGCGCGAGCCCGAGGAGGTTCCCCGGGCGAGGTGCGAGGTTGTCGAGGCACAGCGGCCAGATCAGGCACGGCAGGATGATCGCGAGAGCCCAGCTCGCGGCCGCTACGGCGAGGGCGACGAAGGCGGAGCGTCCTCTTTCTTCCGCCACGATCAGACCTCCGCTCGCCAGACGAGACGCGCCATGATCCTCAGCGCGTCCGTGAACGAATACTGGAAGAACAACCATCCGAGCGCCACGAGGACGAACGTGAAGGCGCACGCGGCG
>JACQDU010000690.1 GCA_016200955.1 bacterium | reverse complement strand
CACATCTTCGGGATGCCCTTCTATTACCTCGACTACGCTCTCGCCGAGACGTGCGCGCTCCAGCTCCACCGGATCGCGCGCAAGGATCCCGCGGGAGCCCTGGAGAAGTACATGCTCCTCTGCCGTCTCGGCGGGACTCGGTCCTTCCTGGGGCTTCTCCGGGAGGCGGGGCTCGAGAGCCCGTTCGAGAAGGGCGCGCTGCCTCCTCTCATCGAGATGGTGAGAGAAGATCTCGGGCTCTGAGGCGAGACGACGCCCAAGGTTCCATCCGCTCGGAGGAGCGGCTCCGATCCGATAGGCCCTGCATGCGTCCTCTCTCGCGTCGCATTCGCCGCGCGCTCGCGGTGGCGGCCGTGACCGCGCTCGTGCTGGGCACCGCCGGCCTGGCGGCGAGCCGCGTCGTGGCGAGAGAAGCTCGCTCGAGCGCTGAATGACGCCCTGTTATCCAGGAAGCGCGCTCGGACTACGAGATCTGGTCGGACTCCTCGTCGTCGCGGGTGCCGCCTTCCTTCTTCGCCGCGCGGGCGATCGTAAGGATCTTCTGCGCCGCGAGGTGCTGCTGCTGCGTGAGGACGCCGCCATCGACGAGGAGCGAGCAGACGCGCACGAGCTCTCCCGTCTGGCCGTAGATCTCCTTCTGGCGCCGGAAGGCGTCCTCGACGGCGGCGTCCGTGGCGTAGCCGGAGTCCGTGATGACCTTCGCGAGCTCCTTGTCGTCGTCGCGGCCCATGCGGTAAGCGATCGCCCGGTCGAGGCCGCGGAGCTGCTCGGGCGTGACGACTCCCATGGAGACGAGCTCGTCTCCCACGGAGCCGCGCCCCGCGGCGTCGATGCGCTTCGAGGCCTTGCCCCACTGGGTGCGCGTGAAGAGCTTCTGCGCGATCCCGATCTTCTTCATGAGGCGGTCCTGCGGCGATCGGGCCACGCTCAGGCCGCTTGGAGGCGCTCGCCGAGGACGCGCTCGACCTCGGCGTGGACGCGACGCCTCACGCCGCTCGCTCCGCCGGCGAACGTGAGGTCGATGAAGGAGAGCTCGAGCCCTCCCCGGATCTCGACGGTCACGCGGTCGGGCGCGACGAGGATCTCCGCCTCGAAGCGCGTCGTCCCACGGCCTCCCGTGAGCACGAGGCGCTCGGGCGCCGTCCTCGTCACGACGGGCTGCTGCCGCGCGAGGGAGCCCTCGCTCAGGTCCTGCGCGGCTCTCTCGACGCGGCGCTGCGCCTCCTCGAGGTCGAGGCGGTGCTCGATCGCGACCTGGAGCCCGTCGAGCGAGACGCGGGGCACGGCCCCCCTCCCGGGCTTATCTTACAGGAAGATTTTCTCGACACGAAAGGACACCGGCTTCTCCGATCGCCATGAATCGCATCGATGGAAACCAGCGAGCACGCCGATGACGCCGAGTCGTTCTTCGGTGTTCGTCGGTGCATTCGGTGGTTCGTTCTCTCCATTCTCGACCACGGGAAGCCTGCCTTCCGGCGTTCGCAGCTTCCGTCTCTCCCTCCGTCTCTTCCCGTTCGCACTCCCGCGAAGCCCGCGCCCGGTCCCGGGACGTGCGGAAGTCGCACGTCCTAAGCCGATTCCCGGAGGCTACCTCCGCTATTGGTCGCCGCTTCGCTAGCAAATGCCGCGCGCGTGGCTAAACTGGTACGCGCGTGTGGCACGCGAGACGCTGCTGGCCGCGCGCGAAGGGCGGTGCGGGGTGTACGGAGAGGCCGTGGCGCGACTCGTGGCCGAGCTCCGACGGCTTCCCGGGATCGGTCAGCGGACCGCCGAGAGGCTCGCCTTCCACCTCGTCGTCTCTCCGAAGCCGGAAGCGCTCGGCCTCGCCGAGGCGATCAAGGATGTCAAGGAGAACGTCCGCCCGTGCTCGACGTGCAAGAACGTCACCGAGCGCGACCCGTGCGAGCTGTGCGCCGACGAGTCGCGCGACCGGGCGTTGATCTGCGTCGTCGAGCGTCCGATGGACGTGCTGGCCGTCGAGAAGCTGGGGATCTTCCGGGGGCTCTACCACGTGCTCCTCGGGAGCATCTCTCTCCTCGATGGAGTCGATGCGAAGGACCTCACGATCGACCGTCTCGTCGAGAGGATCCGGAAGGCCAAGGAGACGGCCGTACCCGTGCGCGAGGTGATCCTCGCGACGAATCCCAACTTCGACGGCGACGCCACCGCCCTCCACCTGCGGGCGTCGCTGGATAAGCTGGGGGTGCGCGTGACGCGGATCGCGCGGGGGCTCCCTTCGGGGAGCTCGCTCGAGGTCGCCTCGAAGGCGATCCTCGCCGAGGCGATCGAGGGACGCAGGGACTTCTGACAAGGGAAAGGCGCTCCGCCACGGCGGAGCGCGGTGAGGGAGTCGTTTAACCCATGCGGATGGAGACTTCACTCCAGCAGCGCCCCGAGCTCAGGCTCAAGCTCGCCCCGCAGATCATCCAGTCGATCGAGATCCTCCAGCTCGCGACGCTCGACCTGAAGAGCCTCATCGAGCGCGAGATGGAGATGAACCCGACGATCGAGATCGAGAACGCGGAGCCGGCGGCGAACGACACCTCCGCACCCGCTCCTCCCGCGATCGGAGCCGAGGGAGGAGAGGCCCCGACGATCGCCGCTCCCACTCCCGCCGACGCCGCTCCCGACCAGCTCGAGAGCGAGTTCGAGCGCCTCGACGGCCTGAACGAGGCGTGGAAGGAGTTCTCCGGCTCTTACCGCCCGAGCATGTCCGCCGACGGCAAGGACAAGAAGCTCGAGGCGATGCAGAACACCGCCGACCGGACGGACTCGCTCCAGAAACACCTCGAGGATCAGCTCGCCGTCGTCGAGATGAGCGAGCGCGAGCACGAGATCGGCGACTACCTCATCTACAACATCGACGACAACGGCTACCTCCGCTTCCAGCTCGACGAGGAGTTCCTCGGGGGGATCGGCCTCGAGCCGGACGCACGTTCGGCCGCAGGCGGAACGTCCGGGAAGGTCACGCAGCCCGAGGCCGAGGCGGTGCTCAAGAAGATCCAGAGCCTCGACCCTCCGGGAGTGGGCGCGCGCGACCTCCGCGAGTGCCTCCTCCTCCAGCTCGAGCGCGAGGCGGACGGCTACCCGCTCGAGAAGCAGATCGTCCGCGATCACCTGGACGACGTCGTCGCGAACCGCCTCCCGAAGATCGCGAAGGCGACCGGCGTCTCGATCGAGGAGATCGACGAGGCGATCAAGACGATCAAGGCGATCGGGAACCCGAAGCCCGGGCGGATCTTCTCCTCGGCGCAGGTGCAGTACGTCATCCCCGACGTGCTCGTGGAGGAGATCGACGGGAAGTGGGAGGTCCGCCTCGAGGACACCTACATCCCGAGGATCCACATAAGCCGCCATTACCAGGAGATGCTCCGCGCGCAGAAGGACGACCCGAAGATCCGCGCTTACATCAAGAAGAAGATCGAGTCGGCGAAGTGGCTCATCGAGTCGATCGAGCAGCGGCAGAACACGCTCTACAAGATCGCGCGCGAGATCGTGGAGTACCAGACGCCTGCAGTTCATCGCCGATCGCGTGGGCGTCCACGTCTCGACCGTCTCGCGAGCGATCGCCGACAAGTACATGCAGACCCCGCGCGGCGTCTTCGCGCTCAAGTACTTCTTCACGGGAGGAACGACGCGGGCGGACGGGGAAGAAAAGTCGATCGTCGCCGTGAAGCAGAAGGTCCGCGACATCGTCGGCAAGGAAGACAAGATGCATCCGCTCTCCGACGAGGAGATCGCCGCGGCGCTGAAGCAGGACGGGCTCGACATCGCGCGCCGCACGGTCACGAAGTACCGGAAGCAGCTCGCGATCCCCTCGAGCCGCCAGCGCCGCTCGTACGTGATCAAGTAGACCGGGATCTTCAAGCGTGGGGACCCGGGGGAGCGGCATGGCCTCGTCCGGCGGCGACGCGCCGTCTCCGCGCGTCGGGCCGCCGCCCGCGCCGACGAACTGGGCCTCGACGGGAGACCTCCCCACGCCGCTGCCCGCGCTCACGCCGGGGCGGTTCCCGGGAGTCCCCGGCGACGACTCGTCCACGGCGCTCGGCCCGCCCTCGGGCCTCGGTCTCCCCGGAGGCGACGACGACCCTCCCGAGTGAAGCTCGCGCGCGCCGATCCGCGGAAGCGCTTCGGCCACTTCGTCCTCCTGTCCGAGGTGGGGAAAGGAGGCATGGGAGTCGTCTACCGCGCGTGGAACGAGCGCCTCCGGCGCGTCGCGACGCTCAACAACCGCGGCCTCGCCTTCTCGAGGAAGGGCGACCTCGACGCCGCGATCGCCGACTTCACCCGTGCGATCGAGAGCGTCCCCGGGCACGCCCTCGCGTGGTCGGACCGCGCGCGCTCTCGCTGCGAGAAGGGCGACCTCGAGGGAGCGCTCGCCGATGTGAACAAGGCGCTCGAGCTCGACCCGGCTTACCCGACGGCGCTCTACGGCCGCGCCGAGATCCGCCGCCGGAAGCACGACCGGGCGGGCGCCTCCGCGGACCTCGAGCGCTTCCTCGAGCTGGCGCCCGGGAGCAGCGACGCTCCGAGGGCGCGCGAGCTCCTCCTCGAGCTCAAGAAGGAGAAGTGAGTCGCGCGCTCCGGCGCCTCACGGAGCGGGGGCGAGCTGGCGGAGCACGCTCCGCGCCGCCTCCTCGCCCGAGCGGACGCAATCGGGCACGCCGACTCCCCGGTAAGAATTCCCGGCGAGCGCGAGGCCCGGGACCCGTCGCGCGCGCTCCTCGATGGCGGCGACTCGCTCCAGGTGGCCGAGGAGATACTGCGGCATGGAGCCGGGGAAGCGGCTCACGAGCACTCGGAGCGGCTCTCCCGCGATCCCGAGGACGTCTCGCAGGTCCGCGAGCACGCGCCGCGCGATCTCGTCTTGGGGAAGCTCGACGCGCTCCTCGTGGCGCGCTCCGCCGACGAAGGCGCGGAGGAGGACCTCGCCCTCGCGGGCTCTCCCGGGAAACTTCCTGGAAGAGAACGAGCACGCGAGGACGAAGCGGCCCTCGCGCGAAGGGACGACGAAGCCCATGCCGTCGAGCGGGTGGCTCACCTGCTCCCGCCGCAAGAGGACGTTCACGGTCGCGACGCTCGCGTGAGGGATCATCCCGAGGAGACGCGAGAGCTCGGCGTCGACTTCCCGGAGGAGCGGCGCGGCTCGCGGCGCGGGCACCGCGACCACGAGAGCGTCCGCGAGGATCTCCTCGCTCGACGTGAGCACGCGGAAGCCGGCGGCCTCGCGGCGAGCTCCCCTCGCCTCGACTCCCAGGGAGACCGTGCCGGCCGGAAGGCGCGCCGCGAGAGCGTCGGTCAGCGTGGCGAATCCTCCCCTGAAGGTCAGGAAGAGCGCGTAGCGCGCTCCCGAGGCCTCGTGCGCGCGAGCGGCTTCCTTCGTCCGGCGTCGCGCCCACAGAGCGCGGATCACGCTCCCGTGCTCGGCTTCCATGTCGAGGAACTGGGGCATCGTCGCTCGCAGCGAGAGCGTGGCGGGGTCCGCGGTGTAGATCCCCGCGACCATGGGCTCAGCGAGCCGCAGGAAGACCTCCCGCCCGAGCCGCCGGCTCACGAAGGACTCGAGCGACTCGTCCGCTCCGTCTCTCCGCGGGAGCAGGAGGTCGAGCGCCGCCCGCAGCTTCCCTCGGAGCGAGAAGATCGGGCTCCGGAGGAACGGCGCGAGAGACGTGGGAGCGAGGAGGTGAAAGCCCTCGGGCACCGGCTCGAGCTTCCCTCTCGCGAGGACGAAGCTCCGGCGTAGCGCCGCGTCGGTCGGCACGAGCTCGCTCTCGAGCCCGAGCTCGCACGCGAGCTCGCGCGCCCAGGGCTTCGTCGTCAGGAAGCTGTCCGGCCCCTCCTCGAGCACGCGGTCCTCGAGGAGAGTCGTCGCGACGACGCCTCCCGTCCTCGGCGCGCTCTCCAGGAGCCGCACGTCGACCTCTCCCGACCGCGCGAGACGGTGAGCGCACGCGAGGCCAGAGACCCCGCCTCCCACGACGACGACGCGCGGTCGGCTCACCGCCTCGAGAGCTCGTGGACGATGTCGACGAGAGCGCGAGCGTCGTCCTCGGGCGTCTCGTGGAAGATCCCGTGCCCGAGGTTGAAGACGTGCCCCGCGCGGCCGCGCGCGCGGTCGAGGACCTTCTTCGCCTCGCGGCGGATCGCGTCCCGCCCCGCGAGCAGGACGGCGGGGTCGAGGTTTCCCATGACGCGCGAGGCGGGCCCGAGCCGATCCCAGGCGCGGTCGAGCTCGACGCGGAAGTCGAGGCCGACCACGTCTCCTCCCGCGTCGCGGAAGTCCTCGAGGAAAGCCGCCGTCCCCGTCCCGAAGTGGATCACGGGCACGCGCGGCCGGACGAGCGAGATCGCCGTCTTGCTGTGAGGGAGGACGTGCTCCCTGTAAGCGTCGGGCGAGAGGCTGCCGACCCACGAGTCGAAGAGCTGGACCGCCTCCGCGCCCGCCTCGACCTGGGACGAGAGGTAAGCGCCCGTCGCTCGCGCGAGGATCGCGAGGAGCTCCCGGAAAGCGCCGGGATCTCGATGCAAGAGAGCCTTCGTGAGCGCGTGGTCTTTCGACGAGCCGCCCTCGATCGCGTAGGAGGCGAGCGTGAAGGGAGCTCCCGCGAAGCCGATCACGGGGAGCGGGGCGAGCGCGGCGCTCGCCTTGCGCACGGCTTCCCCGACGTGAGCGAGCGCTCCCACGTCGAAGGTCCGGAGCCGGGCGAGGTCGGCGGCGCTCCTCACCGGGTTCAGGATCCTCGGCCCCTCGCCTTCCTCGAAAGAGATCTCGAGCCCGAGCGGCTCGAGCACGAGGAGGATGTCCGCGAAGATGATCGCGGCGTCCACGCCGAGCTTCCGCGCCGCGGAGACCGTCACCTGGGCCGCGAGATCGGGGGAGCGGCAGAGCTCGAGTAAGGAGACCTTCGAGCGGAGCTCGCGGTACTCCTTCTGATAGCGGCCCGCCTGTCGCAGGAGCCAGATCGGAGTCACGGGAGTGGGCTCGCCGCGGCACGCTTTCAGGAAGACGGCTTCGCTCGGGGCGCGGTTCACGACGCGGGCTTACTTCCGCTTCCCTCTCGAGGCGAGGAAGCCCTCGAGCCGGCGGCGGAGCTCGGCCCTCGCCTCGGGAGGAGCGAGGATCTCGGCGTGCTCTCCGTAGCTGAGAGCGCGCGAGACGCCCCACGTGAGCGAGCCGCACTGCATCTCGACGGCGAGGTCGCCCTTCGCGAGCTCCTCCGTCGGGAGGCCGTCGTAGTCTTCCTTCGCGAACCGCGCGACCGTCGCGTCGAACAGGATCCGGATCGGGTGGCCGACCCTCGGGCCGAAGCCCGCCTTCACGTACTCGTCGAGGTCGAAGCCCTTGGGGCGCTCGAAGGGAGCGGCGCCCTTGGGCTCGTCGACCGAGGCGATCCGGTCCACGCGGAAGTGGAGCGGAGCCTGCCGCGCGAGGTCGAAGGCGATGAGGTAGTGGTTCCCCGAGCCCTCGGCGAGGCCGAGCGGGTGCACGCGGCGCGAAGCGGTCGCCTCGCTCGAGGCGGAGTAGTAGACGATGTCGAGCGGCCGGCGGCGGTCCGCCGCGTCCTTGAGCTTCCTGAGCTTCTTCCCCGTCTCGTCGGAGGCCGTCTGCGCGAGGCTCCCCTCGAGCTCCTGGCTGAGCCCGCCCTGCCGCTGGGCGAGGCGGTCGAGCGCCGAGCGGAGCTCCGTCTTCGCCCCCTCGAACGTCTCGTCTCCCGGCGGCAGCGCCTCGAGCGCGAGCTTGAGCGCGAGCGCCTCCTTGAGAGTGAGCGCCGCGGGCCGCTTCCAGTGGTCGGCGTAGTCGATCGAGATCCGGTCGCCGTCGTAGAGGATCGTGATGTAGTCGTGGGGCAAGTAAGGCGGCACTCCCACGAAGTTCAGGCGCTTGAGGTCGTCGACGACTTCCTTTCGCTTCACCTTGAGGAGCTTCGTGAGCTCGTCCACCGTGATCCCCTCGCTCCGGCGGAGGAGCGGGATCATCGTGAGCAGCCGCCGGAGCCGCGGGATCGGATCCGTCATGAGCGATCCTTCCCGTAGCGCGCGAGGACCTCGCGGGCGAGCTCCTCGAGCGAGCTCTCGACGTCCCGGGGCGAGACGACCTCGAGCTGACCGACGTAGGGGAGGAGGAAGCGGCAGAAGGCGCGCCGCTCCTGGACGCGGAAGCGGAGCGTGGATGAGCTCGCGTTCTCGGAGACGACCTCGGTCGAGGGGACGAGCTCGCGCACGGCGGTCGCGATCCCGGCGGGGAAGCGCACGACGGCCTCCTCGGCCTTCGCGGGGCCGCCCCCGAGCGCGGCCGCGAGCTCCCGCATCTCCCATCGAGCCTTGTTGAGGTGGTCGCGCACGAGAAAGCCCGCGGGGCGCTCGAAGTCTTCTCTCTCGACCGAGTCCTTCACGATCTTGACGCCGCCCCGGATGCGGTCGACCTTGAAGACGCGCGGCGCGGCCCTGAGGTGGCAGTGCCCGACGAGGTACCAGGCGCCCTTGTTCCAGGCCTGGCCCGCGTAACCGAGCCCGTAGGGGTCGACCTCGCGCGACGTGACCTCGTCCCGGTGGATCGTGTAGTACTTCATCGAGATCCGCTTCTGCCGCAAGACGGCCTCGATGAGGGTCTCGAGGTTCTTCCCGACCTGCGGGTTCGAGCCGAGCTTGAGGTCGAGGTGGTGGCCGCTCGCCGGGTCCTCGTCGGGAGAGATGAGCGCCTCGGCCGGGTCCTCACCCGCCTCGAAGCCCAGCTTGAGCGCGGCCGAGCGCAGGTCGTTCGAGAGCTCGCCCGAAGGGCCTCTGCCCGAGGCGAGGAAGATCGCGGAGAGGAGCCCCGCGGCGTTCCGCGAGAGCTTGACCTCTCCCAGGTAGTAAGCTTCCTTCGCGATCCGGTAGCCCTCGGTGCCCCAGGCGGACGGCGGCTCGTACTCGATCGGGACGCCTATGTCTCGCAGGACCTGCTTGTCTCGCTCGAAGCGCCGGAGCAAGGACTCGCGCGAGGCGCCGTCGTCGTAGCCCGCGACGGCGCCTATGATCGACGAGATCGGCACCGGTTCCTCCTGCCGGAGGAGGAACGAGACGAGGTTCATGATGCGCTCCGCCTTCGACGCCCGGGCGGCCGGCTGTTTCTCCGACACGGTCTTCTTCCACCATTTGCGGGGGCTCGCCCCCGCATGTCCCCCGCGGCGGCGCGCCGAGCGGCCGGCGCGCGATGCGAGCACTATAACAGAAGCGTTTACCTCGACCCTTCGGGCGGGGCGGGCGGCGTCCGGGGCGGGCTCGGCGTCGTGGCGCTCGTGATCGTCGCGGCGTTCGGGTCCGCGGCCTTCGCGGGCGACTCGTCGTAGGCTCTCTTGATCTGTCTGTTTCTCTCGCGGGCCGCGCCGGGGGCCTCGATCATGTCGCGGATCCAGGAGTCGAAGAAGTAGACCGCGCCGAAGCCGGCGAACCCGGCGACTCCCAGGAAGCCGCTCGCTTCCTCGATGCGGCCGAGGATCTCCTCCGCTCCGTGCGAGTGGTCCGCGTGACGGTGAGACTCGGCCGCGAGGAAGCCCAGGCCCGTCGCGACGCCGAGAGCTCCGAGCCCGAGGCCCTCTTCTCCCATGAGCTCCTGGGCCCGGTCGCCGTTCCCGGCGTACAGGTTCCCGAGCCCGTGCACGAAGATCCCGGGGAAGATCGCGAGGACCTCGGCGAGGAGGGGAGACTTCTCGAAGCTCTCCTTCTGCTCGCTCGAGCTCGTCCCGGAGGCGCTCGCACAGCCGCCGATTCCCATCGCGATCGCGACGACGAGGACGGCGGTCTTCCGGTGCAAGCTCTCTCCCTGGGCCGGCGCGCAGGATACCAGCCTCTTGCCGCGCGGCGGGAACGAAATGGCCGCGGTCACCGCTTCCGGGCCATTCTCTGGGACCATCCTCTTGCACGCCGCGACGCCCGCCCGTCACGAGAGCAACCGCTCCCGCTGATCCGCCCGCCCGAGCGCGTGGAGGAACGGCGTCTCCCGCTGCCGCGCGAGGAAGCTCTCGCGGTCCCTCACGCCGAAGAATCGCTCGAGCGCGATCGCCCTCCCGACGGCCCCGCCCATCTCGCCGGGCCCGAAGACCACGACGGCGTCGGGCGCGAGCTCGCGGAGCCCCACTCGCAGGGCGGCGTGGAAGTCGAACGGCTCCCGGACCTGCCGGTCGAGCGTGTAGCTCGCGAGCTCGCGCGGGTCCGCCGACCAGGGAGAGTGGAGCGCTCCTCTCCCGTCGATCAGGTGACATCGGGGAGCGCGGAAGCGGACGTGACCGAGACGCTCGAGCGCCGCCTCGGCCACGCGAGCCGCGAGCGGCGAGTGATAGCCCCTGTGCCCCTCGAGGACGAGCGGGTAGTCGCGCCCCGAGAGCCTCGCCTTCGGGAGCAAGCCCAGGAGCTCCGGCACCGCGCTCTCGTCGGCCGCGAGCACCTCCATGCCCGAGAGGTGAATCGAGGGAAAGGCGCGCCCCGGGAGAGAGGCGAGCGCCGCCGTGAGCGCGCGCTCGCGC
>JACQDU010000689.1 GCA_016200955.1 bacterium | reverse complement strand
TCGCCGCGACCGTCGACTTCCCTGCGCCCGCGCGGCCCGTGAACGCGCACACGCCTCTCGGCGTCCGCACGGCCGTCGCGTGGAGCGCCTCCCGTCCGCGGAGGTTCAGGACGAGCGGGAGGACGCTGTCGAGCAGCACGTGGCGGAGCGCCTCGTCCGTCGTCTCCGGCGACGACGAGAGCGTGATCTTGC
This sequence comes from bacterium, assembly GCA_016200955.1. Classification (GTDB taxonomy): domain Bacteria; phylum Planctomycetota; class J058; order J058; family JACQDU01; genus JACQDU01. The sequence goes on along the minus strand of JACQDU010000689.1, from coordinate 4,027 downwards.
GCCCCGCGGCGTCAAGGACGGCGTCGGCGAGGCCGTGGAATCGGCACAGGAAGCCGGCCGCCGTCCGCGCGCAGGAGAGCCACGGGGTCCCGTCCTCTCCCGTGCGCTCCGAGAACCAGGCTTCTTCCCGACCAAGGCTCTCTTGGTCCCGGAGAGAGACGGCGACGTCGGCCGGGGCGCGCTCGTCTTCGAGCGGCGCGAGCTCGGGAAGAGGGAGCTCGCTCGTGAGAGTCAGGCCGTAGATCCGGTGCCGGGAGCTCACAGGCAATGTCGTGCGACGGCGTCGGCGACGAAGCCCGTGACGTCCCCTCGTGACCTGAACGTCTCCCCGAACCGGCGGTGGACCTCCTCCTCGATCTCCGAGAGCGGGCGCTTCTCCGAGCACAGCTCGAGGGCGGCCTTGAGCGCCTCCCCTCGGGGCGAGAGCGCGGGCACGAAGCGAGGATCGGTCCGCCGGACCGCGTCGCGACCGAGGTGTAGGGAGCCGAGCGTCGACTGGGTGAAGCTCCTCCCCTCGCCCGCGATCGTCCACGACAAGACCTCCGCGTCGAGGTATCTCCACGTCGCCCGGAGGGTGCTCCCGGCTCCGACCTCGAGCGCTTCCGAGAGCGGGAAGAACGCGTTCTCGCGGTCGAGCGCGTCGGGTGCGCCCGGAGCGTTCGTGAGCACGACGCCCGGAGAGAGCCGGGCCGAGAACCAGCCGCCGAGCCCGTGCAGCTTTCCCGACCTGCTCGTCTCGAAGGTCGCCTCGATCGTCAAGGGACCGGCCTTGCACGTGTCGAGGGAGGCCACGCACGCGGGTTTCCCGAGCAGGTGATCGCTCCGGAGCCGGAACGACTGGACGTTGCTCGCGGCCCATCGCCGGGCGGGAGAGAAGTCGAGCCCGGCGGGCCCGCGCGACCACATCTCGACGCGGTCGAAGAGTTCGGGGCACTCGACGGGCGCTGCCCAGAGGTCGAGCCGCGAGGGGACCGCGCGCCCCTCCGGCTTCAGGAAACGCTCCCTCGCGTCGGCGAAGTCCTCGAGGAGCCCCGCCTCGAAGCCGAAGTAAGCGATCTGGTCCGCGACGACGACGTCGACTCTCTCGGGAAGGGAGAGGCGCCGCGAGAGGCCCTTCACGAAGACGATGCGATCCGCGAGGCCGTTCGCCGTCGCGATCTGTCGCGCGAGCTCGATGAGCGTGCCGCACTCGACCGCGTACACCTTGCGCGCGCCGGCGCGGCAGGCGAGGAAGCCCAGGATCCCCGTGCCCGACGCCAGGTCGAGGACGACGTCTCCGGGCCGCACGACCTCGTCGAGCGCCCGCGCATACGCCCGGAGGCGGACGCGATCGGCGAGGAGCGCACGGTGCTCGTCGAAGATCCTCGACACTCGGGGCCGCTTACTTCGTGGGCATCGTCATGCCGGAGTTGCCGTCGATGTGGGGAATCGAGCCGCCGCCCTGCGTGAGCTTCGCGACGCTCCCGTACTCGACGAGCGTGGGCTTCTTGTAGGGCTTCTTGGGCGAGCTCACGGGTTCCTCGCTTCGAATGCCGCTCGGTACCATAACTCGACCCCGACGAGCATCCAGAGCTGCCAGAGGCGCTCGCCGTCGCTCGGATCATGGCCGGTCCGGATCGATCGAACAACCTCCTCGCGCAGAATGCGGGCGGCCGCGGGGTCGATCCATCCTCGCTCGCCGATCCTCGGGGCTAGGAGGAGCTCCTCGCAGGCCGGGGAGAGGACCGGGGCCTGGAAGACGGGCGTGAAGAGCGTCTTCCCGCGGCGCCCGTGGACGCGCTCGGGGAGGAGCCCGTCCATGGCCTGGCGGAGGACGAACTTCGTCAGGACGCCTCTCTGCCGCTGCTCCTCCGGGAGCGCGAGCGCGAGCTCGACGACGCGCCGGTCGAGGAACGGATGCCGCGCCTCGAGGCCCGACCAGGCCGCATCCCTCTCCTCGACCTCCATCGCCTCCGAGCGGTACGGCGCGGCGTAGAGCAAGAAGACGTCTCTCTGCGCGAAGCTCTCGAAGCGAGGCTCGTCGTCCCTCGGCGAGAATCGATCCCCGAGGCGGAAGCGCTCGACGAACTCGCGGCCGACCCACGAGGGGATCGGCGCGCGCCGGGGCCGGATCGAGCGGACCGCCCTGCGGAGGAACCCCGGCACGAGCGGCCGGAGACCGTTCTGGACGAGCGGCGAGACCGCGGGCCGGAAGAACGCCGCTCGGCGCCTGTCGCTCCTCAGTTGCCGGATCAGGTCCGCGACGCGGAGGTCGCGCAGGAGGTCCGCGTAGATGAAGTCGCTCCCCGTGAAGCCCTCGTCGCCTCCCGTGCCCGTCAACAGGACGCGGAAGCCCTTCTCGCGCGCCAGCCGGTCGAGCGGGTCGGACATGAGGCCGTTCGGGTAGCCGGGAAAGACGAGGTAACGGCGCGCCAGCTCGGCGAAGCGCGAGAGCGGGGCGTCTCCCGGCGCCACGCAGTTCGAGCGAAGCGACCACCGCGCGACGACCTCTCTCACGAACTCGCTCTCGTCGCACGAAGGGTCGCCGGGGAAGACGAGCGAGAACGTCTCGAAGCCCAGGCCGGGCGCGCTCCCGCGGTCCTCGAGGTGACGGACCATGCCCACGACCGAGGAGGAGTCCAGGCCGCCCGAGAGCTCGGCGCCGACTCTCCCGTGAGCGCGCAGCCGGCACCGGACGGCCTCGCCGAAGACCGACCGGAGGTGCTCGGCGTGCTCGCGGTCCGATCGATGCCGCGCGCGACGAGAAGGATCGAGGCTCCAGTAACGCTCGGGGCGAGCGCGGCCGCGCCCGACCACGATCGCGTGCGCCGCGGGCAGCCGCAGGATGCCCCGGAAGAGCGTCTCGTCGTGGCAGCGGAGCGAGCCGGCGAGATACTCCGCGACCATGCCCTCGTTCGGCTCCCGCGTCACGGCGGGATGCGAGAAGACGGCCTGCGGCTCCGAGGCGAACACGAAGCGGCGCTCGTCCGACCAGTAGTAGAACGGCTTCACGGCGAGGGGATCGCGCGCGCAGACGAGCACGCGCGCTCGGGCGTCCCAGATCGCGAGCGCGAAGTCGCCGAGGACCCTCGCGAAGGACGACTCCCCCCACTTCTCGTACGCGGCGAGGACGATCGCGGCGTCCGTGCGGGGCGAGGGAGCGGCCTCGAGCGCGAGCGCCGACTCGAGCTCCCCGCGGTTGTCGACGCGCCCGTCCATGACGATCGTGAGGCCGCCCTGCGCGTGGGGCTGCTCCTCTCCTCGGGACTCGGGCGTCGTCGCGAGGAGGGCGTGGCCGAGGGCGATCGAGCCGAGGCAGAGCTCGCCTCTCCCGTCCGGCCCCCGGTGCGCGAGAGCGTCGAGCATGGCCGCGAGGTGAGCGGGATCGGCCGGTGCGCCGTCGAGCTGGCAGATGCCGGCGATCGCGCTCACATCACGCCATGCGGACGATGGTGGCGAAGCGCGCGAGCGCTTCCGGCCGCTCGGCGAGCGCCACGCCGCTCCGCTCGACCCAGGCGTGCGCGAACTCGCCGCCCGGGAGCCGCCTCACGCCGATCGTCAGGGTCGCCCGCTCGCCTCGAGCTTCGAGCAGCGAGAGGAGGAGCAGCGAGCGGGCGAGGCACGGGCTCCCCGTCGCACGCGCCGCGAGGGAGGCGAGCTCCGCGAGGCGCTCCACGCCGTGCTTCGCGGGAACCCACGGGATGAGCGGACGCCGCGCGGCCCGCCGGTCGGCGCGCACGAGCGCCTGGAGCGGGAGCCAAAGGAGAGCGAGCCGGAAGACGCCCGAGAGCAACGCGAGCTGCGCGAGGAGGAGCGCGTCCTTTGCCGACGAGATGTCGCGCAGCGCTCCTTGCCTACTCGCCATGCGAGAGGAGCCCATGAGCGAGGAGCGCGGCGACGAGCTCCTCGACGTCGCGCTCGAGGCGCGCGCGGTCGACGTCGAACTCCTCGAGAAGGGTCTCGACGGCCCTCCGCGGGTCGCCGTGCTCGGCGAGGAGGTTCCAGACGCGCGTGCCCATGGCGTCGAGGCCGAAGAAGAGCCCGGTTC
>JACQDU010000688.1 GCA_016200955.1 bacterium | reverse complement strand
TCGCCGTTCGCTTGCTCGGGAGACATGTAAGCGGGCGTCCCCATGGCGACGCCGGTCCGGGTGACTTTCGTCCCCGAGCCCCGGACGCTCGCGAGACCGAAGTCGAGCACGAGGGCACGCCCGCTCTCGTCGATGATGATGTTCGCGGGCTTCAAGTCCCGGTGGACGACTCCCTGGGAGTGGGCGTGCTCGACGGCGCGGGCGACGTCGCGGACGACCTCGAGGGCCTTCGTGAGGGCGATCTTCTCTCTCCCGTCCTTCGGAGCGAGCCGCCGCTCGAGAGTCTCGCCCGCGACGAAGTCCATCGCCATGTAGTGCTTTCCCGAGAGCTCGCCCGCCTCGTGCACGGAGACGATCCCCGGGTGCCGGAGGCGAGCGGCGGCCTCGGCCTCTCTCCTGAAACGCTCGACGCTCTCTCGCGGAAGATCCTCGCTCTCGAGAATCGTTTTCAGGGCGACGACTCTTCTCAGGCGCTCGTTCCAGGCGCGGAAGACGACTCCCATGCCTCCTCTCCCGATCGGCGAGAGGAGGAGGAAGGGACCGAAGTGCCGCGAGGGATCGGCCCGGGCCGCCTCGACCTCGCGCGAGAGCTCGGTGGGAGCACCGGCTTCGTCCGCGGGCGCGCTCGCGACCCGCTCGGACGTGCGCGCACGCGGTCGTGAGGGCGGAGGCAGCGGCCGCGTCACGTCGCCGACCGCGGTCGCGGTGTCGGCGACGCTCGCGTGCTCGGGCGCGCGGACCGGCTCCCGGCACGACGGGCAGACGCCGTCTCTCCCCGCGTCCTTCTAGGAGAACGGGATCGCCTGCGAGCAGCTCGGGCAGGAGAAGACGCCCACGCCTGTCTCCCGCGAGAGTCATGGCCGCAAGCGCCGCGATTTTCCAGGGACAGAGCCAGCACTCTCGTCGGTGTCGCGCGAGAAGCGCCCACGAAGGGCGGCAGGCGTTCAGGGTTTTCCCAGCGTCTCGAGCTGCCGCTGCGCAGCCTTGCCCAGGAGGGACTGGGGCGCGATGGCGACTGCACGCTCGAAGTCCTCGCGCGCGCCCCGCGCGTCGCCCTTGCCCTGGCGGATGATGCCGCGGTCGTAGTGGGCCTCCGCCCTCCGTTCGGGCCCGGTGCCGCCGCCGAGCCGGATGACCTCGTCCAGGTCCGCGAGCGCCCCGTCGGAATCGGACAAACCCGTCCTCGCCTCGGCGCGACCGAGCCAGGCCTCGGCCACCTTCGGGTCGAGCGCGATGACGCGGGTGTAGTCGGCGATCGCGCCGCGATGGTCCCTCTGGAGGTAACGGAGCCTCGCGCGGACGAGGAGCGTGTCCGCGTGCCCCGGCTCGAGCTCGATCGAGCGAGACAGGTCGGAGACCGCGCCGGCCGTGTCGCCCTTGATCGTCCTCGCGGTCCCGCGGTCTCTCCAGCCGGCGGCGCTTCCACGGTCGAGCTCCACGGCGCGGTCCAGGTCGCGGAGCCCCGCGTCGACGTCGCCCTGAAGGGCGCGCGCGAGGCCGAGCTTCGCCCGGAAGGACGCGTTCCCGTCGTCGAGCTCGACCGCGCGCGCGAGGTCGGCGATCGCGCGGGCGTGATCGCCGCGTTCGAGGAGGACGGACCCGCGCACTCCGAGGGCCAGGCCGCAGCTCTTGTCGAGAGCAATGGCCTTCTCGGCGTCCGCGAAGGCCAGGTCGTCCTCCTTCCTCTGGCTCTCCGCATCCGCGCGGACCGCCCAGGCGAGCGCGAGGCCCGGGTCGCGCTCGGCCGCCCTCGTCGCGAGCGCGAGCGCTCCGTCGAGGTCGCGCGCCGCGAGCCTCGCGCGGGCATCGACGACGAGCTCCTGGGCTCCCGGGCCCGAGGGAAGGAAAAGGAGGGCGCTCCCGGCGGCGGCGAGGAGGACCAACGCGCCGGCGAGCGCGACGATCCTCGCGCGGCCGCGACGCGGCTCGACCGTCACGGCCTCGAGCGCTCGCAGGAGGGAGGAGGCGTCGTCGAAGCGCTCCTCGGGGTCGGGCGCGAGGGCGCGCTCGACCGCCCGCGCGAGCGCCCCGGGGAGCTCGGGGCGCAGCTTCCCGAGCGAGGGCGCGCTCGCGCGATCGAGGCTGCTCACGTAAGCGGCGAGGCTCGAGCCCTCGTAGGGAAGCTCGCCCGTGAGGCACTCGAAGGCGATGACGCCGAGCGCGAAGACGTCGCTCCGGGGGGTCGCGCGCCTGGCGTCGTCGAGCTGCTCCGGGGCCATGTACCCGAGCGTGCCGGCGATCGTGCCCGTCTTCGTGAGGGAGCGGCTCTGGCTGGCTCCCGGGAGGTCGCGCCGGAAGTGCCGCGCGAGGCCGAGGTCCGAGACGAACGGCCTTCCGTCCCGGGAGAAGATGACGTTCGCGGGCTTCAAGTCGCGGTGGACGATCCCCTTCGCGTGCGCCTTCGCGAGCGCGCCCGCGAGGAGGCGCAGGAGCTCGAGCGCTTCTCCCGGCGTGAGCGGCCCGCGCCTCAGGCGCTCCTTGAGGGTCCCGCCCTCGAGGAAGGGCATGACGACGAACGGCCGCCCCGCCGCGCTCCCGGCGTCCACGAGCGGGACGAAGCCGTCTCCCTCGCCGAGCGTCGCGAGGAGGCGCCGCTCGCGCTCGAAGTGATCGAGCGAGGAGGCGTCGGTCGCCGGGAGGAGCTTGAGCGCCACGTCCGCCCCGTCGGGAGCGCGTCCGCGGTAGACGATTCCCGCTCCGCCGCGGCCGACCTCTCCCAGGACCTCGTAGCCGCCCAGCTTCACGGAGAGAGGATGTCAGGCCGCTCGAGGCGGAGCCAAGCTCAGGCGCGCCCTCCGGCGCCGAGCGGAGGGATCAGGCCCTCGGGCGCCGAGGACGCGCTCGCGTGGAGCTTCTTCGGGATCCTCCCCGCGCGGAAGGCGAGGCGCCCGGCGAGCGCGGCGTGCTTCGTCGCGAGAGCCATGGCGACCGGGTCCTTCGCTCCCGCGACGCCAGTGTTGAGGAGGACGCCGTGCGCTCCGAGCTCGAAGGCGACCGCGACGTCGGAGGCCGTCCCGACGCCGGCGTCCACGATCACGGGGACCTTGGCCTGCTCGAGGATGATCGCGAGGTTGAACGGGTTCTGGATCCCGAGACCCGAGCCGATCGGCGCTCCGAGCGGCATGACGGCGGCGCAGCCGGCTTCCTCGAGCTTCCGGCAGACGATCGGGTCGTCGAGGGTGTAGGGGAGGACGGTGAAGCCCTCCTTCACGAGGACCTTCGCCGCCGCGAGGGTCTGCTCGTTGTCCGGGTAGAGCGTCCTCGTGTCGCCGATCACCTCGAGCTTCACGAGGTCCGTCCCGAGAGCCTCGCGCGCGAGGCGCGCCGTCCGGCAAGCGTCCTCGGCCGTCGTGCAGCCCGCGGTGTTCGGGAGGAGAGCGAACTTTCCTCGGAGCCTCTCGAGGATCGCCGGGCCTTCCTGGGAGCCGAGCTTGACCCGGCGGACCGCGACCGTGACGAGCTCGCAGCCCGAGGCTTGGAGTGCCTCGTCCATGAGGTCGAGCGTCGCGAACTTCCCCGTCCCGAGGAAGATCCTCGAGCGAAACTCGTGGCGCCCGAGACGGAGCGGCTCGTCTTCTCTCACGACGAATTAACCTCCGGCCATCATGGTGACGATCTCGACGCGGTCGCCGTCCTTCAGGGAGAAGGACGCGTGCTCGCTTTTGGGGACGATCTCCTCGTTGACCTCGACGGCGATCCCGCCGCGCGCGTCGAGGCCGAGGTCCGTGATGAGAGCCCCGATCGTCGGGCTTCCCGGGAGCAGACGCTTCTCTCCGTTGAGCAAGATCGTCGCCATGCTTCCTGCAAGTCTACGATGAGAAACCCCGAAGACACGAAGACACGAAGAGGCTCTTTCGTGTCTTCGTGCCTTCGTGGTTATATCTCGGCTCTTGGACGAGGAGGCCCCGTGGCCGAAACGAAGCGCCCGATCTACGGTCCGACGTTCGGAGAGATGAGAGACCCCTCGCGGCTCCCGGCGTCGGTGCGGGCGCGAGCGCTCAGGGCGTTCGAGGAGAGCCCGCTCGATCCCGCGAACCTGTTCAACCTGACCTGGAAGGACGAGAAGCTCCGCGTCCGCCACGTCGTCTTGCCCGAGGCCTTGACCGGAGTCCGGGCGAAGATCGCGGTCCTCCTCGGGAGAGGTTTCCCGACGGGCTCGCACAAGGTCGGCCCGGCTTACTCGATCCTCGTCGAGAAGCAGCTCGAGGGCCTCGTTCCGGGAGCGCAGACGGCCGTCTTCCCCTCGACCGGCAACTTCGGGATCGGCGGAGCGTGGGTCGGACCGCGCATGGGCTACCGCTCGCTCGTCGTCTTGCCCGAGGACATGTCGAAGGAGCGCTTCGAGAAGATCCGGAGCTACGGCGCCGAGGTGATCGCCACGCCGGGATGCGAGTCGAACGTGAAGGAGATCTACGACAAGACGAACGAGCTCGCGCGCGACAAGAAGAACAGGATCCTGAACCAGTTCGCGGAGCTCGGGAACTACCGCTTCCATTACTCCGTCACGGGAGAGTCGATCATCGAGCTCGCCCGCGACCTCGCCTCGCGCGGAATCGGATCGGGGAAGGTCTCGGCGTTCGTCTGGGCCATGGGCTCCGCGGGCACGATCGCGGCGGGCGATCGGTTGAAGCAGGTCTTCCCCGGATGCGCCGTCGTCGCGCTCGAGCCGGTCCAGTGCCCGACTCTCATGAACGTCGGCTTCGGCGGGCACCGGATCGAGGGGATCGGCGACAAGCACGTCACGTGGATCCACAACGTCCACAACACCGACTTCCTGTTCTGCATCGACGACCAGGCGTGCCTCGAGGGCCTCTCGGTGATCCAGGAAGGGACCGAGTGGCTCGCGAAGGACGCCGGCGTTCCGGAGGCCGAGGCGCGAGCTCTCAAGGGATGCTTCGGCGTCTCGGGCGTCTGCCACATCCTCGGAGCGATCAAGACGGCGAAGCTCCTCGGGCTCGGTCCCGAGGACCTGATCGTCACCGCGGCGACGGACGGCTTCGACCGCTACCCGTCCGTGCTCGAGAAGCTTGCACGGGAGATCGGCCCCGTCACGCGAGAGGCCGTGCTCAGGCGGCTCTCGCGGTTCCACCACGCGACGACGGACTGGGTGCTCGAGGGCACGCGGTCGGTGCGGGAGAGGTGGCACAACCAGAAGTATTTCACCTGGGTCGAGCAGCAGGGGAAGACGGTCGAGGAGCTGCGGGCTCTTGCGGATCCGGGGTTCTGGACGCGGGAGCAGGCGAAGATCGAGGAGATCGACAAGGCCATTGTCCGCGCGCGGGGGCCGATCAGTTGACGGGAGAGGTGGGGCGACGCGGATGACGAGAAGCCGCAGACTACCAGGGTCGTCGCGAGGGCGGAGGAGGCGGCGGAGCTACGGGAGTCGGCGCGACCGGCAGCGGTAGGGGCGCATCCTTGAACTCGTAGCCATTCGACGTTTGCTCGATCCTGGCACGGCAGCGATCGCACTTGAAGTAGCGACTCCCCTCTCGTTTGTTCTCGGGAGAACCTACTTTCTTGAAAGTGCCGCCGCAGGTGCATGCCTTGGGTTTATCCATGTGGTCCATCTTACCCGCTCGATGGTCCGGGGCCTCACCGTAAGCGATGTCGAGCAGCTCACGGTCGAAGCCTTCCGATCTCGTCCCCTCTACGACCACCGCCGCGACCGCCCGCGCCTCCTTTCCGTCCGGCGCCCTGGGACCTGACCTCCTGCGGCCCGAACGGCGTCGATGAAGAGGCTGCGGAGACGACACTTTGCTCGGCGAAGACCGCCGCGCCCTAGCGAGTGGCTCGGTACTGGGACACCTCGGCGTTCGTCCACCTACTCGCGAGCAGCGGCATAGTGGGGGTGCGCGCGACCCTTACCGCGCTGACCCCGAGCGATGCGGCCGAACGTCGAGAGCAACGAGTCCCCGCAAGTCCGTTCTCCTCGTAACATGACGGAGGCGTGTCTGTCCCAAGGGTAGGCCTCGAAGGTGAGCTCGTGCTCGAAGTCGTCGTCAAGTCGGGCGACATCCTAGACGAGCGCGTGGACGTGCTCATCAGCACGGCCAACGTCAAGCTCCTCATGTCTGGCGGCGTCAACGCGGCCATCCTCATGCGCAACGGCCAGAGCGTTCAGGCCGAGCTCGAGGAGCACCTTCGCAGGATCGGCGCCCACTACGTCGCGCCGGGATCGGTTGTCCGCACCGGGCCGGGGTCGCTCGCCGTCCGCCACATCCTGCACACGGTCGCGATCACGCCCTTCTACGAGTCGAGCATCGACCTCGTCGTCCGGGCGCTCGGGAACGCTCTTGAGCACGCCCAGGAGGTCTCCGCCCGGAGCATTGCCGTTCCTGCGCTCGCCACTGGGTATGGGCCGCTCACGATCAAGGAGTTCGCGCAGGCTTGCCGCGTTGTCCTCGAAGGCAGGACGTGGATGTTCAGCGAGCTCAGGATCGTTCTCGCTCAGGACGCGTCGGTCGAGATCGTGCGTTCGATACTCGCGCGGGACACCTCCGAGACGGTAGGTCCCTATCGCCTCGCCTGACCGTGGCCGAGGCCATGACCGTGTCCATGGCCGGACGCCTAAGCCAGGACAAGGTCTGGTGAGCCTCAGCGCGAGAGGTAGAGCGTCCAGGCCGCCTCGTCGTCGGGGATGAGCTCACCCGTCACGTGGCGTAGCACCTCGAAGGCGGCCTCGGCGTGCTTGCCCGCGCGCACGGCCTCGAGCAGGAAGCGTCGGGCGAGCTTGCCCGAGGAGGCGGCCTCGGAGCGCGCCTTCTTCCAGGCCGCGGCATCCTTCTCGCGCGAGGCGTGAGCGAGGAGAGCGGTCTCGACCGTCTTCTTCACGAGGAGAGCGGCCTCGGCCGCCTCGATCTCCGGGGGAGTCGGCTTCACGGCGATCTCGCCCGGGAGCTTCGCGCCCGCGCCGGCGATGGCTCGCGTGGCCATGCGGTCCGCGGCCTCGCGCGCGGCCTCGGGGTCGCGAGCGATCTCGCGGTGGATCCCGGCGAGCGCGCTCGCGAAGCCGCCCGCTCGGGCCTCGTCGTCGGAGGTTCCGCCTCCGCTGACTCCCGGGTCGGTGACCTCGAGGACGGCGCCCGTGTTGAGCCCGCCCACGACGGGGTTCAGGACGGGAGTGACTCCCGTCGAGCTCGTCTCGACTCCCGCTATGTAAGCGCGCTGGCGGATGACCGCGACATGCGCCGTGATACCGAAGCGGCGCTCGAGGTCGCCCGCGCGCGCCAGGAGAGGGTCCACGATCGCCTTCCGGCGAGCCGCCGGGCTCTTGCCCGCTCGGTCCGCGGCCTCGGAGAGAGTGACCGCGAAGTCGAGCTCGCGCTCGAGCGTGCTCGCGGAGACGTAGCCGGGAATCTCGTGGAGGAGCTCGCCCTCGGAGCTCCAGACGAGAGTCCTGGCGCTCGCGCTCGCCTTGCCGTCGGGCCAGAGGGCCGCGAAAGCGGGAGCCAGGTCGTCCGTCGCGGAGCGGAGGTCGTTCGAGGAGTCGGGGGCGCCGTCGCGCGCGACCGCGACGAACCTCCGCGAGACGCGCTCGACGATCGCGGGATCGCGGAAGGTGACTCGACCGAGGAGCTCCCGGGCCTTGGCGCGATCGCGGGAGCCGGGGCTTCCCGTGAGGACGAGCTGGAGGACGAGCTTCTTCTTCTCGCGGGCCGTCTCGCGTGCGTGGTCGAGGTCGCGGTCCCAGGCGATGGAAGAGGCGGGAGCGCCGTCGTCGGCGCGCGCGGTCGGAGTCGCGGCCGCGATCAGGACGAGGGCCGAGAGCCACCGCGACGGAACACGCATGGCGCCTCCTGGCGATGATGATGAGGAACCGCTCGCCGCGCTGATCGCGAGCCTCGTTCTACATTTACGGCCCTAGCGACCCTTTGGTTCTCTTGAACCTCGCTCGCCCTCCCTTGATGCCTTCCTACGCGTGCGCTCCGAGCACGTCGCGCGAGCCGCGGCTAGACTCGAAGCGCGGTCTGGGGTCGCGAGGAGCGCGTGCTCAAGCTCATCCTCGAGGAGCGCGGGGCGACCCGGACCTTCGAGGTCGACCGGGAGGAGCTGACGATCGGCCGCGCCGCCGAGAACGCGGTGCGGATCGAGGACACCTCGTCCTCGCGCACGCACTGCAAGATCCTCCGGCTCGAGGGCGCCTTCCACCTCGAGGACCTCGGGAGCCGGAACGGCACGAAGGTGAACGGAGAGCTCCTCTCGGGGCGCCGGCTCCTCGCGACGGGCGACCGGATCGGGATCGGCGAGGCGACCGTCCACGTGGGCGAGCGCGTCGCTCCCGCGCCGGCTCCCAGCTCGCCGCGCTTCACGCTCGCTTGCATCGAGGGAGCCGCTCCCGGCGCCGTCTACCGGATCTTCTCGCTTCCCTGCACGATCGGCGCGAGAGACGGCGTCTCGCTTGCGCTTCAGGGAGAGGGAATCTCGGACGAGCACTGCATGCTCGTCTCGGACGAGGGCTCGATCTTCGTCGTGGACCTGAACTCGGCCGCCGGCACTCTCGTCGACGGCTCTCCCGCCGCTCCGCGCGCGCGCGTCTCGCCGGGAGCGGTCCTCTCGCTCGGGAAGACGAAGCTCCGGGTCGATGGACTCGCCGCTCAGGTTCCGGCGGAGGGCCCCCCTTCCCCGCAAAGCGGGGCAGGGTTGGCGTGGGGGTCCGCTCCGGCTCCGGTCCCGGTCGCGGTTCCGGTCGCGGTCCCGGTCGCGGTTGCGGCACCGGTCGCGGTTCCGGCACCGGTCCCGGTACCTGCGGCTGTTCCCGGGAGCACCCGTGCTCCGCTCCTCTCACGGAAGGTCAGCGAGGACCTCGAGGACGACCCGCTCGAGGAAGCGGCCGCCGAGATCGTGCGAGCGACGCCGTGGTTCGCGGTGAGCCTCGCGTTCCACGGGATCGTCCTCGCGTGCCTCCCTCTCGTGATCTTCTCCTACAAGCTCGTCGAGAGAGACGACGCGCCGATCCCCGTCAGGATCGCGCCGCCCACTGTCGAGAGGCTCGACCTCGGCGACCGGCCGCGCGCGATCTTCGAGAGAGCGGGGCTCGAGGCCTCGGAGGAGAAGCTCGCCGACGAGGCGCGGATCTTCTTCCCGCAGGCGGAGCTCGACTCTCACAACGAGTCCGCGTCGCTCGAGGACCACGGGCGGATGAAGGGAGACGACCTCGACGCGCTCTCGCACCTCTCGGGAATCGAACAGGGAGTGAAGGGGCGGCGGCCCGGGGATGGCGCGGGCGCGTCCGATCTCATGGGGATCGGCGCGGGCTCGGGCGGCTCGAAGCGCTACGGCACGCGCTTCGGCGGCCGGAAGGACCTCGTCGCGCGCGGCGGCGGCTCCGTGGCGACCGAGAGCGCCGTCGAGGCCGGCCTTCGCTGGCTCGGGCGCCACCAGGCCGCCGACGGACGCTGGTCGGCGGCGACGCTCTACGGCGAGCCGAGCTTTCCTCACTGCAAGGGAGGCGAGCCGCGGGAGGTCTGCGACGACAAGCACGACGTGGGCGTGACGAGCCTCGCTCTCCTCGCCTTCCTCGGAGCGGGCCACGCGCCCTCGAGCCGCGCGGTCTACGTCGATCCGATCACGCACGAGCGCATGAGCCACGGTGAGACCGTGAGGAGAGGCCTCCGCTGGCTCATGGACCGCCAGTGCGGAAACGGCGTCGTCTGCCTCGAGCGCCAGCGCGCCGCGCTCGGCGGGACCGGGAAGACGGGCGAGCGCGACTGGCGGGACGCCTTCTCGATGCCTCCGGTCTACGCTTACGACCACGCGCTCGCGACATGGGCGCTCAGCGAGGCTTACGGCATCTCGGAGGCGCTCCTCTACAGGGCGCCCGCGCAGCGCGCCGCCGCTTACCTGCAGGAGAACCAGTGCCCGGGAGCAGGCTGGCGCTTCGTTCCCGCGAGCGGCACGGGCGACACGTCGGTGACCTGCTTCGCGGTCATGGCGCTCAAGAGCGCGCGCATCTCCGGGTTCGATGTGAGAGAGCCCGCCTTCGACGGAGCGCGCGCGTTCCTGAGGAACGCCACGAACGAGAGGGGGATCACGAGCTACGCCGGCTACACGGATGGGCGCGTGGCCCTGTCCGCGTTCGAGCCGTCGCTCACCTCGGTCGCCATGTTCTGCCGCATGTTCATGGACCAGGACCGGAGCGACCCCGTGCTCGAGAAGGGGGCCGCTCTCTTGGCCGCGAGCCCGCCCTCGTCGAGCACGATCCCCGGGACGAGCCTCGCGCGGCACAACTACTACTACTGGTACGGCGGGACGCTCGCGCTCTTCCAGTACGACGGACCGAGCGGACCTCTCTGGAGGAGGTGGAACGACGCGCTCGTGAAGACGCTCTGCGAGAGCCAGCGCACGCGCAAGGACGGCTGCCTGGACGGCTCGTGGGACGCCGAGGGCGACGTCGCGTGCACGCCCGGCGGCCGCGCGGCGTGCACCGCGCTGAGCGTGCTCTCGCTCGAGGTCTACTACCGCTACGCGAGCGTCTTCGGGACGAGCTCGAAGTGAGGCGCTCTCTCGGCCCCCTGCTTAGGCCGTGGGCCGATCATCCCTCAGTCCCCTCGCTCGGAGCCGCGCGCCGCCCGCGAAGGGCGGCGCGCGCCGGCGCGAGGCTACTCGCCGAGGAGGCGCCAGAGGATCGCGCGCTCGTGATCGGCGAGGTCGATCGCCGCCGCGAGCGAAGCCGGATCGACGTGGCGCCACGCGACCGCGACGTCGAGCGCGGCTCCCACCTCCGCCGCGCTCCCGAGAGCGATGCGGTAGAGGTGGCGCCCGTCGCGCCCGACCCTGCGCCCG
>JACQDU010000687.1 GCA_016200955.1 bacterium | reverse complement strand
GACCGAGCCGCCGATCCGGTTCTCGCTCCACTCCTCGGAGCCGTAGTTCCGGTCGAAGATGTAGCCCTCGACGCCGAAGATGACCGGATATCCCAGGAGCCACGGCTCCTCGAACGTGACGCGGTACTGCGAGCGGTCCTTCCCGGGCGAGAACTGGATCGCGAAGAGCTGCCCGGCACCCGAGAACGCGTGCCCGTCGATCACGTCGCGCCAGCTCGTCGGGACGGCGGTGATGTCGAAGTTCGACTGGCGGAGCGCGATGTTCCCGAAGACGCCCGCGTTCGAGCTGATCCCGCCGCCGATCGTGAACTGGCCCGTGCGCTGCTCCTCGACTCGAAGGACGAAGTCCTCGCGGCCGGGCTCGGATCCGGGCTCGAAGTCCCAGCGGATGTCCTTCCAGTACTGCTTGCGCGCGAGGCGCGCGTAGCTCTCCTCGAACTTGGTCGCGTCGAAGTACTCGCCCGGGTAGAAGGAGAGGTCGCGGCGGATCACGTTCTCGCGCGTCTTGTCGTTGCCCTCGATGCGGATCCGGTCGATCCTCACCTTCGGCCCCTCGGAGACGCGGAAGGTCACGTCGAGGAGCTTCCTGGTCACGTCGTAGCGGAAGTCGACGTCGACCTCGGCGTGGATGTATGCGCGGTCGCCGTAGAGCCGCTTGATCTTGTCGATGTCGGCGCGCAGGTCTTCGCCGAGGAGAGGGCGGCCGGGCCTCATCTTGAGCTCGGCCACGATCTTCTCCTTGGAGAAGACGTGGACTCCCTCGAGGCTCACGCCGCTCACGGTGTAGCGCTCGCCCTCGTCCACGCGGATGTGGACCTTGAGCGAGGAGCGGTCGTCGGAGGACTCGTACCGATCGAGGTAGACCTTCGCATCGAGGTAGCCGAGCGAGCGGTAGTAGCGAGCGACGCGGTCGAGGTCGCGCCTTAGCGCGCGGCGGTCGAAGAAGCCGCTCTCGAGGAGCCCGAAGAGCTTCCTCTCCTTGGTCTCCATGGCGTTCGGGCCGTCCAGATCCTTCACGACCCGCGGGTCGGGCACGTCGCGCTTCGTCTTGCAGCGAGAGCACGTCTCGTCCTCGGCCGTCATGGGCTCGCCGCACCGGGGGCAGCGCATGTCGAAGACGATCTCCTCCACGTGGACCTTGGGGCCGAGGCGGCACTGGAACTTCACCGAGACGCCGCTCTCGGTCTTCGTCGTGACGGGCGCGATCTCCGCATGGAGGTAGCCCTTCTCGACGACCTTGGCGCGCAGCTCGCTTGCGTCGAGCTTGACGCGGTAGGAGTCGAACAGGCTCCCCTTCTTCGTCTTCACCGTCTCGTCGACGTCGGACCTCTTGAGCGCGTCGGCGAGCGAGTCGTCGAACGTCACCTTCCCGACGGTCCCGCGCTCGTGGCAATGGAAGATGACCTTGACCGGGCCGGCGGCGTTGGCCGGGTTCGCGAGGACGACCTCGACCGAGACCGGCGTCTCGCGCGGGTCCTCGGACTCGAACTCTCCCGTGCGGAAGAGCCTCTCCATGTCCTTCGAGAGCGTGGGAGCGTCGAGCGCGCCGCCTTCCCTCGTGGCGATCTTCTGCTGCATCTGGTGATGCGAGACGCGCTCGAGCCCCTGCCACTCGACCTTCTCGATCGTGCGGCCCTGGAACGCGCCGGCTCCCTGAGCGCGCGCCTCGTCCGGGAACGCGAGCAAGAGGAGAAAAGGCAGAACCACGACGATGCGAAGAAACGAAGAACGACGAGCCGGCCCGTCTCTTCGTGCCTTCGTGTCTTCGTGGTCACAGCCGTTCATCGCCTGTACTCGCGCTCGAGCTCGCGGAAGAGCGAGAACTCCTTCTGGTACTGGAGGTCGAGCTCTCCGGTCGGCCCGTTCCGGTTCTTGGCGACGATGATGCTCGCGACGTTGTTCTTCCCCTCGGCCTCCGCCTTCTCGGGGGACATGTAGTACTCGTCTCTGTGGAGGAGCATGACGACGTCGGCGTCCTGCTCGATGGCGCCCGATTCACGAAGGTCCGCCATGCGCGGCTTGTGATCCGGCCTGTCCTCGACGTTCCGGTTGAGCTGCGCGAGGGCGACGACGGGCACCTCCAGCTCGCGCGCGAGCGCTTTCAGCGTGCGCGAGATGTCGCCCACGACCTCGTGCCGCTGCTTCATGTGACTGCCGAAGTCGCCGAGCATGAGCTGGAGGTAGTCGATGATGATGCAGTCGACCTTGCCCTCGGCCTTGAGGCGGCGCGCCTTCCCGCGGAGCTCCATGGTCGTGATCGCGGGCGTGTCGTCGATGAAGATGCGCTGGGAGCCGAGGATCTCGGCGACGTGGTAGAGCTGCTGCTCCTCGTCTCGGCCCACGTAGCCGCCGCGGAGCTTGTGCGTGTCCACGCGGGCCATGGAGCAGAGGATGTTCGCGGCGATCTGCTCCTTCGGCATCTCGAGCGAGAAGAAGACCGCGCCGTGGCCGGCCTTCGTGCCGGGGCGGCCGACGCAGACGTTGCGCAGGACGTTGAGAGCGAACGTGCTCTTCCCCATCGATGGTCTGGCGGCGATGACGACGAGCTCTCCCTTGTGGAGACCCTGGGTCATCTCGTCGAGCTTCGCGTAGCCGTAAGGGATGCCGAGCGTCTCGCCCCGCTGCTGCCGCTCGATGCGCTGGAACGTCTCCTTCAAGACCGAACCGATGTCCGCCGCCTCCGACCGCACGCGCTTCTGCGTGACGAGGAACAGGCGCTTCTCGATGCGGTCCAGGATCTCCTCGGTGCGGTCGCGCGACTCGAAGACCTCTCGCTGGGCCTCGGCGAGGGTCGTGAGAGCTTGCCGGAGCAGCGCGCGGTCGCGGACGAGCTTCGCGTAGTAGACGGCGTTCGCGCTCGTGGGGACGGCTCCCGTGAGCTCGGCGAGCTCGCTCGGCCCGCCCACGGCGTCGAGGAGCCCGCGCCTCTTGAGCTCGCTCGCCAGGACGACGATGTCCGCGGGCTGGCCCTGGTTCCTGAGGTCCAACATCGCCTGGAAGATCGTCGCGTGAGCTTGCTTGTAGAAGTGCTCGGGCGTGATCTCCTGCCCGACGAGGTCGGCCATCGCCGGGTCCTGGAGGAGCGCTCCCAGGACCGCGCGCTCGGCCTCCATGTTGTTCGGCGGGACGTTCCTCAGGAGCTCGTCGGCCAAGCGAGTTCGCCTTCCCCGGGAGGCGGGACGATCTTCGCACGCACCTGCTTTTCGGAGAAGCGCCTAGTCTTGCGTCCAGTCGGACACGTCGGTTCGTGCGACTCGAGGCGCTTCGGGAAGTCGAAGCCTTGCCGATTTCCGGCGACGGCCACGGAGAACCGTGCCGTCACCGGGGAAACGGCCGTACGGGGCCGTTTCAATGACCAGTGACGAGCGCCCAGTGCCCAGTGACAAGTGAATTCTCGAGGCTGCTCGTCGTCCGGCTCGTCTCTCGCCCGCATCTCTCCCGGCGTTCGCGCCGAGCGCTTCGCGGTCCGCGGCGGCTCGTTCGGCGTTCGAGGCGAGCTCGTCCCGCGCGGCGCCGGCTCGCTCGCCGTTTCAGCCCTCGTCCTTGCTCGGCGCGGCGCCCTCTCCCGCGTCCTGGGCGCGGAGCTCGCCGTCTCCGGCGTCTCGCTCGCCGTTCGCGGCGCTCTCCCGCCGTTCGCGGCGTTCTTCTCGCCGTTCGCGGCGTTCTTCTCGCCGTTCGCGGCGTTCTTCTCGCCGTTCGCGGCGGCCTCTTCCGTGTTCCTGGTCTTTCAGGAAGTGGCGGAGCCGGAACCGCCCGTGCTCGAGCCCTTGGCTTTCCTGGGCTTGCCGCGGTGCGCCCGGGTCTTGCGCGGCTTCAGGCCGAACAGGGCGAGCTTCGGGTCGTCCGCCTCGAAGTGCGAGCGGACCTTGGAGGCGATGCGCTTCCGCGCGTCGCGCGTGCGCTGGAGAAGGGAGCCGCGGCCGAGCGTCTCGTCCTTGCGGTCGGTCACGAGGGTCTCCGTCTTGGCCGAGAGGCCGCGGAGCTCGTCCGCCATCTCCTCTAGAGCGGCCGGCGCGAGGTCGGCGGCGAGACCCGAGATCCCGTGCTTCGCGAAGCCGGCCGCGAGCGCGTCGAGCCTGTCGGCGAGCGAGGGAGCCTTCCCCTCGTGGCCCTCGCGGCTCGGGAAGAAGTCGGAGCGGCCCGCCGTCCCTTCCGGGAACTCGGAGTTCACGGCGTGCACGCCCCTCGTCGCGAGCCTGCCCGCGGCGCGCTCGTCGGCGCTCCGGTCGCCCGTCGTCCCGTGGAGGTCCTGCTCGGTGGCCCTCCGGCTCGAGACGAGGGCCGCGTTGTCCGAGATGAGCTTCTCGACCGCGGCCTTGGGGTAAGCCTTGGGAAGCCAGCTCTCGTGCCCGTGCGCCAGAATCGCCTCGAGGAGCTTCTTCAGCTTCCGCGCGGGCAACGGCAGCTTGGGCCCGACGGGTTTCTTCTCCGCGCTCCCCTTCGGGTGAGCGGCCTTCCTGGGAGAGGGCTTCTTCGCCACGAGATCACCTCGGCGCGGCACTCTAAGAGAGTCTCCCGTGGCTTGGCAAGGGGGTCACTTGCCTTTCATCGCCTTGAGCAGGGCCCGGACCCTCTCCGCATCCTCGCCGGCGGGCTCCAGCTCGAGGAAGCGCTCGAGATCGGCCACGGCGCCTTCCTGGTCGCCCTTCATGCTGCGCGCCAAGCCGCGACAGTACCTCGCGAAGTTGTTCTTCGGGTCCAGCGCCAGGGCCCGGGTCGAGTCGTCGATCGCGCCGTCCAGGTCGCCCTTCTTTCGGCGAGCCTCGCCGCGGACCACCCACGCGAAGGACTGTTTCGGGTCGAGCGCGATGGCCCTGGTCTCATCCTGGATGGCGCCGTCCAGGTCGCCCTTCTGGCGGTGCGCGTCGCCCCGGACGGTCCACGCGTTCGCGTTTCCTGGGTCGAGCTCGATCGCCCTCGTGGAGTCCCGGATCGCGCCGTCCTGGTCGCCCTTCATGCGGCGGGCGTCGCCGCGAGACGCCCAGGCGACGGCGTAATTCGGCCTGAGCTCGATCGCCCTCGTCCAGTCGGCGGTCGCGCCGTCCATGTCGCCCTTCCCCGCGCGGGCGTTGGCGCGGATCGTCCAGGGGAGGAGCGCGAGCGGGTCGAGCGCGATCGCCCTCGTCGCGTCCTGGATCGCGCCCACGTTGTCGCCCCGGTTTCTCCGCGCCTCGCCGCGCCCGGACCACGCGCGCACGAGCTCGGGGTCGAGCTCGATCGCCTTGCTGAACGACGCGATCGCTCGCTCGAGGTCACCCAGCTTCTGGCGGCAGGCCCCTCGCGTCGCCCACGCGTCGGCGTTTCCGGGATCGAGCTCGAGCGCCTTGTCGGTGTCCCCGACCGCGGCGTGCTGGTCGCCCTTCCCCAGGCGGGCGTACGCGCGCGCGGCCCACGCGGAGGAGCTCCCGGGGTCGAGCTCGATCGCCTTCGAGGAGTCGGCGATCGCGCCGTCCCAGTCTTTCTTGTCGTTCTTCGCGCGCGCGCTCGCGACGAGGTCCCTCGCCTGGCTCTCGCGCGTGCGCGGCGCGGCCTTCGGGGGGACGACCGGCGGCCGGCGCTCGGGCGGCGGGGAAGCGGGCTCCTCTCTCGAGAAGACGACGGCGCTCGCCGCGCCTCCGACGATGAAGAGAGACGCGACGAGAACGGCGATCCAGGCGAGCCGTCCCGCGCCCGCGGTCCGCTCGCCCTTGCACGCGCGCAGCTCCTTCGCGAGCGCCGTCCCGTCCTCCGGGCGCTTTCCGGGATCCCGGGCGAGCGAGCGCTCGATCGCGCTCGCGAGAGCGGCGGGAACGTCCTTCCGCTGCTTCGCGAGAGAGACCGGCTGTCCCGCCTCGAGGCTCCTCACGTACTCGAGGAGCGAGCGCCCGCCGAACGGCTTCTCTCCCGAGAGACACTCGTAGACGAGCGCGCCGAGCGAGAAGACGTCGGCCGCGGGCCCCGCGCGCCGCGAGTCATCGAGCTGCTCTGGGGCCATGTATCCGATCGTCCCGGCGGACGTCCCCTCGTGGGTCATCGAGCGGCTCCGGCTCGCGCCGGGGAGGTCGACGCGGAAGTGCTTCGCGAGCCCGAGGTCGGCCACGAACGCCTCTCCCCGGTCGTTCAGGAGGACGTTCGCGGGCTTCAGGTCGCGGTGGACGACGCCCTTTCCGTGAGCTCTCCCGAGAGAGACGGCGAGCCTCTCCCCGAGAGCGCGCGCTTCCTCGACTCCGAGCGGGCCTCGCTTGAGCTTGTCCTTGAGCGTCCCTCCCTGGAAGAACGGCATGACGAGGAAGTGGCCCTCCGCCGTCTTCCCCGCCTCGAGCAAGGGCACGAAGCCGTCTTCCTGGGAGAACAGCCCGAGGAGCCGGCTCTCTCGCTCGAAGCGCTCGACGCTCTCCTCGCTCGCGCGCGTGAGGACCTTGATCGCGACGTCTCTCCCGTCGGGCGAGCGGGCGCGGTAGACGACTCCCATGCCGCCTCGCCCGAGCTCGGAGACGACCTCGTAGGCGCCGATCCTCATCTCGCCCCGAGCGTAGCTCGTCCCACCAGCGCGAGCGACCCGGGCGTCGGCGCACGAGCCGCGAGTCTCGTGCGCGGCGGACGTCCGCTCGCCGCGTCCGAGCCGGCGGCGCGGTCACTCGCGCTTCCCGACCTCGAGGAGCCAGCCGCGCATCTCCTCCGCCCGTGGATCGTCGGGCGCCAGCTCGAGGAACCGCTCGCAGTCGGTCCTTGCTCCCGCGAGATCGCCCTTCTCACGGCGGGCATCGGCGCGGACGGCCCACGCGAGGGCGATCTTCGCGTCGAGCGCGAGAGCGCTCGTCGAGTCCTGGATCGCGCCCTCGAGATCGCCCTTCTTGCGGCGAGCCTCGCCGCGGACCACCCACGCCATGATCTGTTTCGAGTCGAGCGCGATGGCCCTGGTCTCGTCCAGGATGGCGCCGTCGAGATCGCCCCTCACGCGGCGGACCTCGCCGCGCGAGGCCCACCCGAGGGCGAGCTTCGGGTCGAGCTCGATGGCCCTCGTCGAGTCGAGGGCCGCGCCGTCCTGGTCGCCCTTCAAGCGGCGGGCCTCGGCGCGGCAGGCCCAGTCGAAGGCCTGCGTCGGTTCGAGCGCGATGGCGTTCGTCGAGTCCGCGATCGCGCCCTCG
>JACQDU010000009.1 GCA_016200955.1 bacterium | reverse complement strand
CGGGAGGAGAGCGCCTGGGCGGTGAGACCGGACGCGTCCACCCTGGGAGCGAGCTTCGGATGCCGCACCGGAGCGTGCGACGGAGACCGGAGCCCGAGCCAAAGGCCCGACACGAGGAGCGCGAGCGCGACGAGCCCGACGGCCGCCGCTCGCGCGGGACGGCGCCGGTCTCCGAGCGCGGCCCGGCCGCCGCACGAGGAGCACGTGCGCGTCCTCTTCCAGCAGGCGGCGTGGTGGCGCGAGAGACACGAGCGGCAGACGACCCACGCGTCGAGCGCGAGCGCGACGTCCTCGCGGCAACAGGGGCAACGGGGGCACGTCGCGTCGCTGCGCGAATCGCGCGCCCTCGCCCTGATGTCCCCCGCTTCCATGAGAGAGAGCTTCCATCGTCCCTGCACGCGTTCAAGGGAGAAGCGCGGTATGGATGGAAACCGCGGGAGAGGCGATCATGCGCGCCGCGGGAGGAAGCATGGACTTGGCCGAATTCGTCCAGCAAGGCTGGCAAGACCACGTGAAGGACTCGCCCTCGGTCATGGGGCGGCTCCCCGAAGGAGTGAGCCTCGTCGCGAAGGCGAACGACCTTCCCTCGCTGGCGGCGCTCATCGTGCACGTCGCGGGCGAGCACATGGGGCTCTGGGACGAGGGTCTCGCGCTCCTCGCCCGGCTCGAGAGTCTTCCCGTCTTCGACTCCGCATCGGCGGAAGGGAAGGCCGTCCTCCGCTCGCAGGCCGTCTTGAATCACTGCAAGGGAAACCGCGAGGCCACGAAGCGGCTCCTCGAGCGAGCCCGCACGGGAGGCGAGGTGCCCGACGCTTCCGACCGGATCCGCGTGCTCGCGACGGCGTCCTCTGCCCTCGCGCAGCAGAAACGCACGAAGGACGCGACGGCCGCGCTCGAGGAGGCGCTCTCGCTCGCGAGCTACGGCCCGAAGAAGACCGACCCCGCCGCGCGCGCCCTCGCGGTCTCGGGCAACAACCTCGCCTGCGAGCTCGAGCAGAAGGAGGCGCTCACGGACTCCGAGAAGGACCTCATGCTGAGGGCGGCCTTCGCGGGGAGGAAGTTCTGGGAGATCGCGGGCTCCTGGACCGAGGTCGAGCGCGCCGAGTACCGCCTCGCCCTGAGCCACCTGAGGGCCGGCAAGACCGCTCTCGCGCTCGAGCACGCGAGGAAGTGCCTCGAGATCGTCCTCGCCAACGGGAGCGAGCCGGCCGAGGTCTTCTTCGCCAACGAAGCTCTCGCGCGCGCCCTCGCGGCGAGCGGCGATCGCGAAGGCGCCCGGAGCTCCCGCGAGAAGGCCGCGGCGGTCGTCTCCTCGGTCGCGGACGAGGACTCCCGCGACTACTGCAAGGGGGAGCTGGCGAAGCTCGACGCCTCGCTCGGCTCCGCGTGACGTCTTCTCCGGGTTGAACTGGGAAAGGCCCCGCGCGACACTCTCTCCATGCCCGACGAGAGGAAGCCCGCGAAGCCGCGCCACGAGCCCGCGGCCACGGGCCCCTCCGAGGCCGGCTTGGACGACGCATTCGTCGCGCGCTACCTCGTGACCGGCGTCGCGGGCGACCTCGCGAAGAAGGCCGAGCAGATCGCGATCGGCCAGACCGCGGGCGCCTTCTCCGATCTCCCCGCGAGGCACAAGGCGGCCGTGGCGCCTCACCTCGGACGCGTCCTCTCCGTGCAAGAGGCGCCCACGGGCGAGCAGGCGCTCGACGAGGCATCCGGGAAGCTCGAGAGGCAAGCTCTCATCGAGATCGCTTTTCCCGCGGCGAACGTGGGCCACGACCTGGGCGCGCTCTTGGTCGCGTGCTTCGGCAAGGTCTCGATGGACGGCGCGATCCGATGGCTCGACGTGAGCGTGCCGCCGAGATGGGCGGCGCGCGCCGGCGGGCCGGGAGTCGGGATCGATGGGCTCCGCTCGCGCTGGGGGATCCCGGAGGGGCGGCCGCCTCTCATGGCGATCCTGAAGCCTTGCCTCGGGCTCTCGGCGGACGAGATCGCGGAGCTGTTCCTGGCGGCCGCGCGAGGCGGCGTCGATATCGTGAAGGACGACGAGGTCCTCGCGGGCGCCGCTCAGGAGGGCGACGGCCCCTCGCGGCGCGTCGCCGCTTGCCGCGCCGCCGCGGAGACCGCGCGCGTCGAGACGGGAAAGCTCTGCCGCTACGCCGTTCACCTCCCGGGGCCCGTCGATGAGATCTTCGCGAAGGCCGAGAGGCTCGCGGCCGAGGGCGCGGACTGCTTCCTGGTGAACGCCTTCGTCCTCGGGCTGCCACTCCTTCAGGCTCTCAGGAAGATGCTCGATGGAAGAGTCGCTCTCATGGCGCACCCGGCCTTCTCGGGCGCGATCACGGGGAGCGAGACTCACGGCGTGGCCTCGCCTCTCCTCCTGGGAAAGCTCACGAGGATCGCGGGAGCGGACCTCGTGCTGTTCCCGAGCCCTTACGGGACGGTCTCTCTCAGGAAAGACGTCGCGCTCGCGGTCGCGCGGGCCGCGTCGGGTCCGATCCCGGGAGTCGCGCGAGCGTTCCCGGTGCCCTCGGCCGGGATCCAGGTCGCGAACGTGAGCGAGATCGTCTCCGACTTCGGCACCGACGCCGTCGTGAACGCGGGCACCGGGATCTTCGGCTTCCCGGGAGGAGCGACCGCGGGCGCGCTGGCTTTCTCGCGAGCGATCGATGCCGCGACGGCCGGCGCTCGCGCGACGGCGGGCGAGAGAGGCCGAGCGTGACGCAGAAGACGAGCGGTCCCGCGATCGCGCCCGAGCTCAGGCGATCCCTGGGAGAAGCGCTCGCGCGGATCTCCCGGCGCTTCTACGAGCGCGGGTTCGCGGACGCGACGAGCGGGAACTTCTCGGCGCGCGTGAGCTCGTCTCCTCTCGCTTTCATCATCACGTCGACGGGGAAGGACAAGGCCTTTCTCTCTCCCGACGACACGGTCATCTGCGACGGGAGCGGCGCCGCGCTCCCGGGAGAGGCGCAGCGGCCGAGCTACGAGACCCTGATCCACGCGAGGACCTACGCCGCGACCGGCGCCGGAGCCGTGCTCCACGCTCACCCGCCGCATGCCGTCGCTCTCTCGACCGTGGTCGGCGACTCCATCGACCTGCGAGGCCTCGAGCTCGTGAAGGCCTTCGCGGGAGTCAAGGATCCCGGCTCGGCGCTCGCGCTGCCCGTCGTGGACAACGACCAGGACATGGAGCGCATGAGCGAGGCTTGCATGAAAGCAAGGCGACCCGGCGTGCCCGCGGTCGTCCTCCGCGGCCACGGGGTCACGGTCTGGGGCCAGGACCTGGACGAGGCCGTCCGGCACCTCGAGGCGGTCGAGGGGCTCTCTCACATCATCTTCCTCAAGCGATCGATGGGGGCTCACTGATGGCGCTCGTTCGAATTCGCGGCGGGAATCAAGGCACGTGGACGGGGCGAGACATAGCGCTTTGGGACACCCATGACATCATCGACTTACTCCAGGAACAGAACGGCGTCAGGTACGGAACGTGGGATTCCAAGCGCTTGCCCCAGGAGCTCCGCGGCAAGGCGACCCTCACGGACGAGCAGAAGTCCGTGATTCTCGATGTCTACTCGCGGGAGATCGACGAGGCGAAGAAGGAAGGCGGCTACGTCGCGGCCGACGTCGTCGCGCTCGCGCCCGACAACCCGAAGCTCGATGAGATCTGCGCGAAGTTCGACAAGGAGCACACGCACGACGAGGACGAGGTGCGCTTCGTCGTGAGCGGCCACGGGACGTTCACGGTCCGCGGCCTGAAGGACGAAGCGATCGACATCACGATGGGTCCCGGCGATTACATCTCCGTCCCTCGGGACCGGCGGCACTGGTTCACGCTCCTCGCCGACAAGACGATCGTCGCCGTGCGCGTCTTCCAGGACACGAAGGGCTGGACGCCTCACTACGCGGGCACGGGCACAGGGCCGACCGAGATCTCGCCCGCCGAGCTGGAGTCTGCATTCGGGAAAGAAGTCGTCCAACCGGTCTCGCAGAAGAAAGGCGGCTAGCGTGGCGAAGGACGAGCGCGCGACCCGGAAGCTCGAGGCGGGGCGGAGCCGGACCTCAAGGAAAGCGGGTCTCTTCCGCGAGTCCGTGATCCGCGAGATGACGCGGCTCATGAACGCGAGCCCGAAGGGCGGCGTCAACCTCGCTCAGGGCTTCCCCGACTTCCCGTGCCCGAGCGAGCTCAAGGAGGCGGCGATCAAGGCGATCAACGCCGACGGGAACCAGTACGCGATCACGTGGGGCCACAAGGACAGCCGCGCGGCGATCGCGAAGAAGTTCGCCCGGTTCGGCGGATTCGAGATCGACCCGGAGCGCGAGATCACGATCTGCTGCGGGGCGACCGAGACCATGATCTCGGCCTTCCTCGCCGTCGTGGATCCGGGAGACGAGGTGATCGTCTTCGAGCCGTTCTACGAGAACTACGGACCCGACGCGATCCTCTCGGGCGCGGTGCCGCGCTTCGTGCGCCTCTCGCCGCCGGACTTCGCGATCGACTGGAAGGTCCTCGGAGCCGCGTTCAACGAGAAGACGAAGGCGATCGTCATCAACACGCCGAACAATCCGACCGGGAAGGTCTTCACGAGAGCGGAGCTCGAGGGGATCGCGAAGCTGTGCCGGGAGCACGACGTCATCGCGATCACCGACGAGATCTACGAGCACATCGTCTTCGACGGAGCCGAGCACGTGATCCTCGCGACGCTCCCCGGCATGAGGGAGAGGACGATCACCGTGAACGCGCTCTCGAAGACTTACAGCGTGACGGGCTGGCGCGTGGGATACGCGATCGCGCCCACGGACATCACGAACGCGATCCGGAAGGTGCACGACTTCCTGACCGTCGGCGCTCCCGCGCCGCTCCAGAAAGCGGCCGTCGCGGCCATGGAGATGCCGGACTCCTTCTACAAGAAGCTCGCGCGTGAGTACCAGGAGCGGCGGGACTTCCTCCTCGCGGGGCTCGACCGCGCGGGCTTCCAGTCGGTCAAGCCTCGAGGGGCTTACTACATCATGTCCGACTTCTCGAGCTTCAAGTTCGACGGCGACGACCAGGCGTTCGCGCGCTACATGATCGACGAGGTCGGCGTCGCGACCGTCCCGGGCTCGAGCTTCTTCAGCGATCCTCGCGACGGGAGAAGCTACGTGCGCTTCTGCTTCCCCAAGAAGGCTGAGACGCTCAAGGATGCCGTCTCGCGCCTCGCGCGCCTGAAGAGGTGATCGCGTGAGCGTCCTCTCGCACGACGAGATCGTCGCTCACGTGAAGAAGGGCTCGATCAAGCTCGAGCCCTACGAGGAGAAGAACGTCGGCGCGGCCTCCGTCGACCTCCGGATCTCGCGCTTCTTCCGGAGGCTCGTCCGCAAGTCCGACCCGATCGAGGTCAGGCCCGACGTGGACTACAGGAATCCCAACATCACGCAGCTCGTCGAGGTCCAGGAGGGCAGCTTCCTGGAAGTCGCTCCGTCGGAGACCGTCCTCGGGATCACCTACGAGAGGGTCGGTCTCGCGGACGACATCTGCGGCTGGTTCGAGGGCCGCTCGCGATTCGCTCGCCTCGGCCTCCTCGTGCACATAAGCGCGGGCTTCATGCAGCCCGGGACTTTCAACAATCAGGTTCTCGAGATCTCGAACATGGGGCCTCGTTTCCTCAGGGTGTATCCCATGACGACGATCTGCCAGTTCGTCTTCCAGAAGATGATCGGCGCCGCCCACCACGGCGGGCGCTTCCGCGAGCAGACGATCGACGATTTCCGCTCGACTCCTTCGTGAGGCGTGCGGCGGCCGCACTCCCTTGAGACCAAGAACCGGGAGAGCGAGACGAATCGCAACGACCGTGAACGAGTTCGGTTCGGCTCGCTCGATGCTCGAGCGAGCCGTGACGATCAGCTCCCGCCTGCTAGCGGCGGGACCCAGCTGAGCCGTAAGGGCAAGGCGGCGGGTGATCCCGGGCGGTCGT
>JACQDU010000677.1 GCA_016200955.1 bacterium | reverse complement strand
GCCGAGCGGCTTCTTGATGAAGGAATTGGCGACACCGCTCGAGATGAGCTCCATGATGAGGTCGAGCTCCTTCGCGTGCCCGCTCATGCAGAGGATCGGAAGGCAATGGAAGCCACCCAGGTTCTTGTTCGGGTAGTGCTGTCGGGTGCCGGACGCGAGGGTCAAGCCGGACTCCACGCGCGGCTTGATCGAGTCGGAGCCCGCGAAGATCTGCAGGTCGTACATCGCGCAGCAGAAGCCCCCCTGCTGGACGATCGCGAGCGCTTCCTTCGCGTTCGTCCGGTGGATGCAGTCGTGACCGAGCGACTCGAGGAGATCGACGATCTCGTCCGCGAACTCCTGGTCGTCCTCGACGAGGAGGATCGTGTGGCGCTTCGTCATGTGCGCGTCCTTTCTTGCTCGAGAGGGAGGACGACGGTCACCGTCGTCCCTCTCCCGGGCTCGCTCGAGAGGCGAACCGTCCCCTGGTGCGACTCGATGACTTGCCTGGCGAAGGGCAACCCGAAACCGAGGCCGCCGGGCTTCCTGCTCGCGAACAGGTGGAACGCGTCCGCGAGCGCCTCGGCGTTCATCCCGCGGCCGGCGTCCTCGAACGTCACGATCACGCGCGAACCGGCCTCGACCGTCGCTCCGACGCGGACGCGCGCCGGAGCGGCCGTCCCGTCGTAGGCCTCGACCGCGTTCTTGAGGAAGTTCGAGAAGGCGTGGGCGAGGAGGCCGCGGTCCGCGCCGAGAACGATCTCGCCGAAGGCGGCCTCGAGCTCGAGCTTTTCTCCGCCGTTCGCTCGGACCTGGCCCTCGGCGTCGGCCACCACGTCCCGAAGGTCCTCCTTCGCGAACGTGGGCTCGAGGCGCGTCGCCAGGCTGCGAACGGCTTCCAGGACCCTGCTGGCGTGATCCACGGACCGGCGGAGCTTGGCCATGCGCTCGAGTCCGCGCTCGGGCGACGCGTCCTGTGCCTGCCAGTCCAGCGAGTGGTTCCGGAGCCCCGCGTCGATCACCGCCAGGTCCTTCGTGAGCTCATGGCAGAGAGACTTGATCGCGAGCTCGTTGTGCTCCTCGGCGATCGATCGCATGTCGTTCGCGGCACGCGAGCCGTATCTCTCCCGGAAGGCCTCGACGCGCCGGTGCCAGATCGCCTCGTATTCGTCGGACAGGACATCGGCGCGCGGAGACGCGACCCTTCGAGATGCGCTCAGGGCGGCGGCTTTCTGGACGCGCGCGTTCTCGTCCGCTTGGAGCCTCGCGAGGAGCTCGGGCACCGTTGCGTCGTTCATGTGGCGCGCGCAGCGGGCGAGGGCTTCTCTCACTTCCCAGCTCGCGTGCCCGGCCAGCGAGAGGAGGGCCCGCTCGATATCGAACAGACGCTCGGCGTCGACGAGGCGGTCCCTGAGCGAGTCGCCGAGCTGGGTCACGGCCGATCGGACCTCGTGCACGCTCGGCGAGCCGAGGGCGCGGAGCAAGCGATCGATCTCGCCGCCTTCGGCCATTCCTCAGTAACCGTACCGTTCCTTGCGGATGAGGAAAGCCTTTTTCCCGCCTTCGAGGAGGTTGCCTATGCGCTCCTTGAGCTCTTCCACGGTCCCGACGGCCTCCACGCGACCGCGCTGCCGGTGCGAGGAGAGGATGAAGACCCGCTCGGCATCTCCCACGACGGGAATGTTCGGGTTGTGGGTGGCGAATATGAGCTGGCGCTGGAGCTTCGCTTCTCTCACGATCTTCACGATCGTGTCGACCATGTACTTGTTGTCGAGGTTGTCCTCGGGCTGATCCACGAGGAGCGGCCCGCCGCTCTCGAGGAGGACGATCGGAAGGATCGCCGTGCAGCGTCCGCCCGCCGAGAGCTCGCCCGAGTCCCTGTAGACGCCGTCCTCGAGGAGCTCGATCCGCGGAAGGTCGTCGAGATCGGCGACCTCGATCTTGTAGAGCATCTCGGTGCCCTTGAGACTCTCGACGAGCCTCCGAGCTCGGTCGCGATCGATGTCCGCGTGCTCGGCGAGGTGACCCGCGTCGCCCTTCTGGATGAGCGGGGCGAGATCGTAAGGGCTCGCGCCGTCGACGACGCTCTCGAGGAACCCGGGATACCGGATGCCGGATTGCTTGAACGCTTCGGTGAGGAGCTTCCGGTACGCATCCTGATTTCCGGCCTGCCGGACCGCCACGCGGATCTCCGGGTCGAGCGCCTGCGTCAGGCGCTCCGCGACCTTCTTCCGCAGCTCGAATCGCGCGTCCCTGAGCGAGACGAGCTTTCGCATGAGCTCCTGGCGCCTCGTCGCGCAAGAGAAGAGCTCCTTCCGGCGCACGCCGAGCTCCTTCTTGGCGGCGGCGACCTCCATGTGTCTCTGCTGGACCTGTGCGCGCTCCCGGGCGCGCTCCCGTTCCACCTCCGAGTCCGCGACGAGCTTTCGGTAGACGAGCTCCTGCTTCGCATGGACCTCAGCGAGGCGCGGGCCTGTCTGCGCGAGCGCGTCGACCTGG
>JACQDU010000719.1 GCA_016200955.1 bacterium | reverse complement strand
CCTGCGCCGTCCTCCCGGACGCGAGGCTTACCCGGGCGACGTGTTCTACCTCCACTCGCGCCTCCTCGAGCGGTCCGTGAAGCTCAAGGACCTCTGGATCATCGCGAAGAAGACCGCTCCGCCCGAGGAGCGGAAGGGCCTCGACGGGATCGTCTACGAGCGCCCGCAGGGGAAGCACTCGGCCGAGCAGGTCATCAACGGCTGGGACAAGGACAAGTTCGGCATAAAGCAGCTCAAGCAAGGCGAGGCGGTCCCCCACGAGGTCGGGAAGTTCGCGATCGTCAAGAAATTCAAGGACGGGACGCTCCAGCTCGTTCCGGAGCCTCATATGGTCTTCTCCGACCAGGCGACCGCGGAGAAGTTCTTCGCCGGCCGGCCGGACAAGGCCGAGGTCGAGATCCGGCGCCTCTCGCCCTCGGGCGGCTCGCTCACGGCTCTACCGATCATCGAGACGCAGGAAGGCGAGGTCTCGGCTTACATCCCGACGAACGTGATCTCGATCACGGACGGCCAGATCTACCTCGAGCCGAACCTGTTCTTCTCCGGCATCCGGCCCGCGATCAACGTCGGCATCTCCGTCTCGCGCGTCGGCGGCAACGCCCAGACGAAGGCCATGAAGGCCGTCGCTCGCTCGCTGCGACTCGACCTCGCGAGTTACTGGGACCTGGAAGCGTTCGCCCAGCTCGGAACCGAGCTCGACGCCGTCTCCAAGCGGAAGCTCGACCGCGGAAAGCGCATGGTCGAGCTCCTGAAGCAGGGCCAGTTCTCGCCGTTCCCGCTCGAGGACCAGGTCATGATGGTCTTCGCGGCGAACGAGGGCTTCCTCGACACGGTTCCTCCGGACAAGGTCCAGGACTTCGAGCGGAAGTTCCTCCCGTACGTCCGCGGCGTCCACCCCGAGATCCCGGACGCGATCAAGAAGTCGAGGGACCTCGCGGACGACATCAAGGCCGCTCTCAAGAAGGTCACCGAGGAGTTCGTCGCCTCCTGGAAGGGCGGCGCCGCTCCCGATCCTCGTTCTCTCGCGAAGCGGTGACGTCGAGCGAGGCCCGCAGGGCCTCGCTCGCCCGCGGGGGGAGCGAGTGCGCGACGCGGCGCTTCGCTCTGCGGCGCGCAATACGAGCGGGGGGCGCGTAAGCCTCCCAAACCGGTGCAAACAGGGGCCTTCGAAGAACGACTTTCCCAAGGAATCGAGATGGCCAAGCAACGCGACGTCAAGCGGCGGATCAAGTCGGTCAAGAACACCGCCAAGATCACGCACACGATGGAGCTCGTCGCGACCGCCAAGGCCAAGCTCTGCACGAACAGGATCCAGCGGGCGATCCCTTACTTCCAGGCCCTCGCCGAGATCGCGGGCGAGGCTCGCAAGGGCGGCGACGGCGCTCCCGCCGCGAGCGGCCCCTCTCCCGACGAGGAGACGGCGGCGCTCCACCCGCTCCTCGAGGAGAGGCCGGTCAAGAAGGTCACGATCTTCGCCGTCGCCGCGAACCGCGGGCTCTGCGGCGGCTACAACGGAAACGTCCTCCGCATGGCGAAGCGGCGCCGGGAGGAGCTCCAGGGAGAAGGCCGCGAGGTCACTCTCGTCGCCGTCGGAAGGAAGCTCGCGAACGGCTTCAAGTACCAGCAGATCCCGTTCGAGGGCGTGAAGAGCCCCATGCCCGACGACCGCCCGCCTTACGCCGAGTGCGAGAAGCTCGCGGACGACCTCGCGCGGCGCTTCATGGACGGGACGGCGGACCGGGTCGAGGTGCTCTACACGCACTACTTCTCCGCCGGCCGGCAGGCTCCCGTGATCGAGACGCTCCTCCCGATCGTCTCCAAGGACGAGGAGAAGGAGGAGACGGAGCAGAAGGAGCTCGGGACCGCCGCGAAGGTCGAGCCGCGCGCGCCCAAGGCGGGGAAGCGCGTGCAGTTCCTCATCGAGCCCGACCCGCGCACGATCCTGGACGCGATCTTCCCGCTCCAGGCGAAGCTCCACGTCTACCGCGTCTTCCTGGAAGCGGCCGCGAGCGAGCAGATCGCCCGCCGCGTCGCCATGAAGAACGCGAGCGACAACGCGGAGGAGGTCGGGAAGGCCCTCCGCATGCAATACAACCGCGTCCGCCAGGCGAGCATCACGAAGGAGATCCTCGAGATCGTCGGCGGGTCCGAGGCTCTCGCGTAGCTCCCACGGGAGAAGAAGAGTCGTAACCACGAAGACACGAAGGCACGAAGACGGCGAGCGATAGGGTCGCGTCTTCGCGGTGAGACAAGAGGAACGCCATGGTTGCGAAGAAGGGCTCGGTCGTCCAGGTCATCGGCGCGACGTTCGACGCGGAGTTCGAGGAAGGCCACCTCCCCGAACTCTACAACGCGCTCCAGATCGACACGACGATCGAGCAGAAGCCGTTCAAGCTGACGGGCGAGGTGCAGCAGCACCTCGGAGGGAACCGCGTGCGAGCGGTCGCCCTCGGCTCGACGGACGGCCTCGTCCGCGGGACGGACGTGACCGACACCGGTGGCCCGATCACGGTGCCCGTCGGCGAGACGACGCTCGGCCGCGTCTTCAACCTCCTCGGCGTCCCGATCGACGAGCAGGGCCCGATCGTCGTGCAGGAGAGGCGCCCGATCCACGCGAAGGCGCCCGACTTCGACGAGATCGTCCCGAAGACCGAGGTCTTCGAGACGGGCCTCAAGGTCATCGACCTCCTCACGCCTTACACGAGAGGCGGAAAGACCGGCCTGTTCGGCGGCGCGGGCCTCGGCAAGACCGTCTTGATCCAGGAGCTCATCAACAACGTCGCGAAGCAGCACGGCGGCTACTCCGTGTTCGCGGGAGTCGGCGAGCGCACGCGCGAGGGGAACGACCTCTGGATCGAGATGACGGAGTCGGGCGTGCTCCCCCGGACGGTCATGGTCTTCGGCCAGATGAACGAGCCTCCGGGCGCTCGCCTCCGCGTCGCGCTCTCGGCGCTCACGATGTCCGAGTACCTGAGAGACCTGGGCGGGAAGGACGTGCTCCTGTTCATCGACAACATCTTCCGTTTCTCCCAGGCGGGCTCCGAGGTGTCGGCGCTCCTCGGACGCATGCCGTCCGCCGTCGGGTATCAGCCCACGCTCGCGACGGAGATGGGAGCGCTCCAGGAGAGGATCACGTCCACGCGCAAGGGAGCGATCACGTCCGTCCAGGCGATCTACGTGCCGGCCGACGACCTCACGGACCCGGCGCCCGCCACGACCTTCTCTCACCTGGACGCGACGACCGTCCTCGACCGCGGGATCGCGGCGAAGGGTCTCTACCCCGCGATCGACCCGCTCAACTCGACCTCGCGCATCCTCGATCCGAACGTCGTGGGAGAGGAGCACTACCAGGTCGCGAAGCGCGTCCAGGAGATCCTCCAGAGGAACAAGGACCTCCAGGACATCATCGCGATCCTGGGAGAAGACGAGCTCTCCGAGGACGACAAGGTCATCGTCCGCCGCGCGCGCAAGATCCAGAACTTCGCCTCGCAGCCCTTCTCCGTCGCGAAGGCCTTCACGGGCATGGACGGCGTCTACGTGAAGCGCGCGGACACCGTGCGCTCCTACAAGGAGATCATCGACGGGAAGGTCGACGACGTCCCGGACGAGGCGTTCAAGTACGTCGGCACGATCGACTCCGCGCGCGAGAAGGCCGCGAAGCTCTCGGCCGAGGGCAAGAAGAAGTAGACATGGCGCTCATGTGCCGAGTCGTGACGCCGGAGAAGGCCTTCTTCGAGGGAGAGGCGCACCACGTCGTCGCCCCGGGCTGGGACGGCGAGCTCGCGGTCTACGCGCGGCACGCGCCTCTCATAGCGAAGCTCGGCCACGGCGTCCTCACGATCCATCCGGCCTCGGGCGGCGCTCCCATGAAGCTCGCGCTCTACGGCGGCTTCCTGAAAGTGCAGGAAGACGAGGTCACCGTCCTCGCGAGCGGCGCCGACGAGCCGGGAAAGCCGGACAAGGCCCGCACCGACCTCGCTGCCGCCCGCGACAAGGTCAAGAGGAGCCGACCTCCCAAGACGGGCCCGGGCGAGTTCGAGAACATCCTCGAGGAAGAACGCCGCGCCCGCGCGCGAGTTGCAGCGGCCAAGGCGTAAGAAGAAAGAACCGGAACCGCAGAGGTGCGGAGGACGCAGAGTCTTCGCGGAGGAATCGTCTAGGGAGTCGTTCTCTGCGTGCCTCCGCGCGACGCTCTGCGCCTCTGCGGTTCTCGTTGTTTCGAAGAGCCTGTCCGATCCGTTGTCTCGCTCTCGCGCGCTCGCCATCGTGAGCGCATGAAGCTCGGCCCGTACGAGGCGCTCGAGGAGGTCGGCCGCGGCGGCATGGGCGTCGTCCTGAGAGGGCGCTCGCCCGAGGGGCGAGACGTCGCGATCAAGGTGCTTCACAGGAGGGGAAACGACGCGCTCGTGCGGTTCGAGCGCGAGAGGCGGCTCCTCGCTTCCCTGGGAGACGAAGGCGGCTTCGTCCCTCTCCTCGACTTCGGCGACACGGCGCGGGGGCCTTACATCGTCATGCCGTTCCTCACGGGAGGAACGCTGCGCGATCGCCTCACGGCGGAGCCGCTCTCCTCGAGCGGCGACGTGGGGCCGAGGCTCTCGGTCGAGGAGACGATCGAGCTCGGCCGCTCGCTCGCGTCCGCGCTCGGGCGAGCGCACGCGCGAGGGATCGTCCACAGGGACCTGAAGCCCGAGAACATCCTCTTCGACGGGAAGGGCGCTCCCGCGATCGCGGACCTCGGGCTCGCGAAGCATTTCCGCGAGGACGTGCCGGGCGCGAGCATGAGCGTCTCGCTCTCGCGCGCGGGGGAGTTCCGAGGGACCGTCGGCTACACGCCGCCGGAGCAGATCGACGACGCGAAGTCCGCCACCGCCGCGGCCGATGTCTTCTCCCTCGGAGCGATCCTCTACGAGTGCCTCGCGGGCCTGCCCGCCTTCGCCGCCGGGAGCGCGCTCGAGCTCATGGTGAAGGTCCACTCGGGCGAGCTCAAGCCGCTGCGCTCCCTGCGCCCCGACACGCCCCCGTGGCTCGCGCGGACGATCGAGCGCGCGCTCTCGCGCGATCCTCGCGCGCGCTTTTCCGACGGGAGCGCGTTCGCCGAGGCGCTCGCGACGAGACCGCCGGAGAAGCCGCGGCGGACCGTCGCGATCGTCGCGGTAGCTCTCGCGGGGATCGTGGCCGCGACCCTGGGAGCCGCCCTCCTCCTGCGAGACCGAGATCTCGATCGGGCCGCGGCGCTCGCGACGGCGAAGAACGCGAGCGAGCGCGCCGCCGACTCGCTGCGCGCGAAGCCGCGCTCGAAGTCCGTCTTCCCCGAATGGTACCTCGCGCTCCCCGAGCCCCTGCGGCCACGGCGGCTGCCCGACGGGGTCTCCTTCGGGAAGAAGCCGGGAGAGTACGTGAACGAGGCGGACGGCTCGGTGCTCGTGTTCGTGCCGGCCGGGAGCTTCCAGAAGGGCGGCCCGCTCGCGCCCGACTCGAGCAAGGCCCACACGCTCCCTTACTTCATAGGAAAGCTCGAGGTCACGAACGAGAAGTTCGCGGCGTTCGTCGCCGCGACGCGATACCGGACGCTCGCCGAGCAGCAGGGGAGCGGCATGATCTATCACGCCAACTCCGACGTCGTCTTCCAGTGGCAAGCGACGGACGGCGCCTCGTGGCGCGACCCCGAGGGCGAGAAGAAGGAGCCGCCCGGCGACCACCCCGTCGTCCAGGTCGCCCGGCCCGACGCGCTCGAGTACGCGAAGTGGGCGAGAGCGCGCCTTCCCGACGAGATCGAATGGGAGAAGGCCGCGAGCTGGGACCCCGCGAGCGGCCGCACGCAGACGTTTCAGTGGGGAGAGGAGCTGCCGCGCGCGGGCTCGCGCAGGTTCGCGAACCTGGGAGACAAGCAGCACTCGAGGATGTTCCACATCGCCGAGCGCGACGAGTACGACGACGGCGTCGCCTGCCGGGCGCCCGCGGGCTCCTTCGAGCTCGACCGATCGCCGGTGGGCGCCCTCGACATGGGCGGGAACGTGAGCGAGTGGTGCTCGGGCTCGTCCGGCGGGGCTTCGTCGATGGTCGAGGCCGTCCCTTGCCGCGGCGCGAGCTGGTGCGAGGTCCCGTCCGGGGCCCAGGCGTCGAAGGCCCACACGTTCACCTCCGAGACGAGGAGCAACGTGATCGGCTTCAGGATCGCCCTGTCGGCCGACGCGAAGTAGGGTAAGAACGACGGGAGAGAACCGGGAGACATGCGAGCCCTCGTGCTCGGAGCGTCGGGCCAGATCGGCGGGCACCTGCTCGCCCAGCTACTCGAGCGGGGGCACGCGGCCGTCGGGACGCGACGCGCGTTCGCCGCGAGCGGCCTTCCCGAGCTCGACATCGCGCGCGAGGATGCCGTGCGTGCGGCGATCGACGACGTGAGGCCGGACGCCGTGCTGCTCCCCGCGGGCTTCACGTGGGTCGATGGCTGCGAGAAGGACCCGGCGCGGAGCGCCCTCGAGAACCGCGAGAGGCCCCTCGCGGTGGCGCGGCTCGCGGCGCGCGCGGGAGCGGTCTTCGTCTACTACTCGACCGACTACGTCTTCGACGGAACGAGCGGCCCTTACTCCGAGAGCGACCCGACCGCGCCCCTCCAGGTCTACGGGAGGGACAAGCTCGCGTGCGAGGAGGCGCTCGCGCGCGAGGGCTTGCCTCACCTCGTCCTCCGGACGACGACCGTCTTCGGGCCCGAGCTCCAGGGAAAGAACTTCGTGCTCCAGCTCGTCGCGAAGGCTCGCGCGGGCGAGCGGCTCAAGGTGCCGCGAGACCAGCTCGCGACGCCGTCTTTCTCACCCGACGGCGCGCGCGCGACGATCGAGCTCCTCGAGGCGGGAGAGCGCGGCGTCTTCCACGTCGCCGGCCCCGACCTGCACGACCGCGCGAGCTTCGCTTCTCTCGCGTGCGAGGTCCTCGGGCTCGACACGAAGACCGTCGAGCCCGTCGAGACCGCGGCGCTCGCTCAGCCCGCGAAGCGACCGCTCCGGGCGGGGCTCGTCTCGGAGAAGCTCGCCGAGAAGACGGGCTTCCGGCTCCGATCCGCGCGCGAGGGTCTCGTCGCGACGAAGTCGTGGCTCGCGCTCTCCTCGAAGAACGAACGCTCTTGACCACGAAGACACGAAGCACGAACCGCGAGCGAGACGCCCTTGGTGGTTCATTCGTTCTCACATCAACCGACCGGCGCCGTCACCGCTTCACATCGAGCACCAGCGCCGGCGCGTCGTCCCCTCGCTCCGCGCCGCCCTTGATCGTCGAGTAAGCGACGATCTTCAGGTGCTTCGGGCTCTGTGACGTGAGAGCCGCGATCGGGACGCTCACGCGGGCTCTCTTGCCGTCGATGGCGACGCGGAACGCGGAGACGCCGCGCCACTCGACGCGGGAGAGGTCGGGATCGCCCTTCGTGCGGCCGATCCACGGGTCGTGCTTCCGGCCGAAGCCGAGGATCACCTCGTCTTGCCCGGAGTCCACGTCGATCGAGAAGCTCCAGAAGACGTCCTCTCGCTCGAAGCCGCCCTTCGTCTCGACCTCGAGCCCGAGGAGCACTCCGTCCGAGCGCGCTCTCACGACCAGGAGGTCGGCCTCCAGGACGCCGTCCTTCGCGTCGCCCTCGGCGTCCGTGACCTCGGCGCTCGTCTCGGGGAGAGGAGCGTCCTTCGTCAGCGGATCGGAGCGGTAGAAGAAGACCTCGTCGCCGTCGAGACGGCCGTCGCCGTCCGTGTCGGCTTTCCCGGGGTCCGTCCCGAGAGCCGCCTCCTCGGCCGCGGTGAGACCGTCCCCGTCGTCGTCGCGGAGCGCTCTCGGCGAGCACGCCTCCGCGTAGCTCCCCTTCCTGATCCACCCCGGCACGAGAGAGGCGGCGCTCGCGTTCTCCTTCTCGAGCGCGTTCTGGTAAGCGGCCGCGTCCACGGGTGAGGCGAGAGCGGCCACGCGCGCGTTGGCTCGCGCGAGAGCGGCCTCGCCGAGCTTCGCCGAGGCGAGGTCGAAGAAGAGGGCCGCCTTCCCGTAGAAGGCGTTCTTCTTCCTCTCGTCGGCTTCGCTCCAGCCCGGCGGGAAAGGAAACGGCGGCGACCAGCTCGAGAGCGGCACGTCCTCGCCCGCATCGAGCGAGGCGACGAAGCCCTTCCTCACCCAGGCCTCGTCTCCGAGGTCGGGCCGCGAGCGGAGAACGCGGAGCGCCGCGTGGTGCGCGAGGCCCTCGACGATCCAGCGCTCGCTCGAGAACTTCTCGAGGAACCAGGCGTGCGCGAGCTCGTGGACGAGCAGCCACGATGCGATCCCGCGCCACGCGTGGATGCACTTCTCCCTGGAGTCGTAGAAGCCGACCTCGCCGCCGCAGTCGGACTTCGCCGCGTGCACGCGGATCGCCACGTCGAAGTCCCGCGGATACGGGAAGCCGGCCGCGCGCTCGAGCTCCGGGAGAGCGACGACGGCCGCTCTCGCGAGGCGGTCGCGGTCGAAGGCTCCTCCTCCCCGGTCGCTCGCGAGGAGGCCGAGCTTCTTGCCCGACGGCATCTCGACCGAGAGCTCCGTGTCCGGCGAGGCGGGCTCCGGCCTCGCGTCGATCGGGGAGAACCTCGCGAGCCAGGAGATCGCAACGAGCGCCGCGAGCGCGATGGGTCCGCGAGAAGTGACCCGCGCGCGACGGCTCACGGAGCTTCTTCCATGGCGAGCGCGACGCGAGCGTAACGGCGCGCCCGCGGCTCGCCGCGCTGCTTCCTCGCGTGATACGCCACGAGGTTCCGAGCCATGCGCGCGAGGATCGCTCGCGTGCCGGTGGGAGAGAGGTGCTCCGGGCGGAAGCTCACATCGAGCTTCCGGAGGAGAGAGGCCACGTCCTCGGCTCCCATGACCCGACCCCGGTCGAAGGGGTCGAGGTAGAGAGGCCCGTCGTCGGTGAGCGCTCCCACGATGAAGTGGAGCGGCGCTCCGACGCCGTAGAGGGCGACTCCCGCGCGCGCCGCGACGAGGAGGTAAACGACCGAGAGCGCGATCGGCAAGCCGCGCTTCCTCTCGAGCACGTGCGGGAGGCTCGAGCAGCGCGGGACGTCCTCGTCGGCGCGATCGCCCTCGAAGCCCTCGGTCTCTCCCAGGAAGGAAGCGAGCGCGGCGAGCGAGGCGCGGGAGGGCGGGCGACCGACGCGTCCGAGCTTCCTGCGTGCGAGAAGCCCGAGGTCATCGACCCTCGCGCGCGCCGTCCCGCAGTCCACGTCGGGGTCCTCGAGGCGAGCGATCTCGAAGGCTCCGGCTTCGAGGTCCGGCTCCGCTCCGGGCTGGGAGAAGCGCACGAGCGTCTCGGCCGCTCGGTCTCGCCCGATCTCGAGCCGGGCCTCGCGCGCGCGCGAGCGCTCGATCGGGTCGGCGAGGCACTCCACGGCCTCGCGCAGGCCGGGCGGGTCCTGTGCGCGCGACGCGAGCTGCCGCCTGAGCGCGCTCGCGACGCCCGGATCGGGGTCGGCCAGGAGGCGAGCGATCGCCGCGACCTCGCTCACGTCAGTCCCAGAGCCGCGTCGAGAAGTAGCGCTCGCCCAGGTCCGAGAAGATCGTGACGAACGTCCCCGAGCCCTCGGCCTTCGCCGCCTCGTAGGCCGCCTTCAGGTAAGCGCCCGAGCTCTGGCCGACGAAGAGGCCCATCTCGCGCGCGATCCTCCCGCAGAGGTCGTAGGCGTCCTCGATCGTCACGCGGACCTTCTCGTCCACGACGGAGGAGTCGAAGATCTCGGGGATGATCGAGCCCGGCTCGTCGAGCGGCTTCAGCCCCTCGATCCCCGGGAAGGTGTCGGGCCGGACCATGACGACCTTGACTCCGGGCACGGCCTCCTTGAGGCGGCGGCCGCAGCCCGTGATCGTGCCCCCGGTGCCGACGCCCGCGACGAAGTGCGTGAGCTTGCCTTCGGTCTGCGCGAGGATCTCGGCCGCCGTCTCCTCGTAGTGAGCGCGCCAGTTGTTCGAGTTCTTGTACTGGTCGGGCATGAAGTAGCGGTCGGGGTGCTCGTCGTAGCGGCGGTGAGCCTCGCGGAGCGCGGCGTCGTAGCCCTCGATCGGGTCGGTCTCGACGAGGCGAGCGCCGTGGGCCTTGATCCTCTTCTTCCGCTCGAGGGAAGCGTTCCCGGGCACGACGAGCTCGACGGGTTGCCCGAGCGCCGCTCCGAGCATCGCGTAAGCGATCCCCGCGTTCCCCGACGAGCTGTCGATGATCGTCTTCCCCGGCCCGAGCTTCCCCTCGGAGAGAGCCTCGAGGAGCATGCGCCGCACGGGCCTGTCCTTGATCGACCCGCCCGGGTTCACCGACTCGACCTTCGCGAGGAACTTGCAGCGAGGGAGCTCCTTCTTGAACAGCGTCACCTCGACGATCGGGGTGTTCCCGACGAGCGCGAGGAGCGGAGCTTTCTCGAAGTAAGAACGGAAACGCGCGGGGATCTTCTCGGCAGAGGGGGCGAGCGAAGAGACCATGGAAAGCCTTTCTCTAAGGAGTTTCTGTGACGCAAAGCCGCAAAGCCGCGAAGGGGCGGAGAGGAGTCCTTGGCGCCTTTGCGCCTTCGCGCCTTCGCGTTTCTTCTCGAGGAGGCTAAGAACAACAGCTTCCGCCGTCCTGCTTGGAAGACGGCGCTCCCCCCGCCACGGGGAGCGGCTTCGCCGTCACCTTCACGATGGGCTTCGACGCGAGTTTGGGCTCCTCGACCTTGACGGCAGGCTTCGCATCGTCCGTCTTCGCGTGAGCGCCGCCCGAGGAGCAGAAGAACTCGTAGTCGACGAGCCCCGGGAACTCGACGCCGGGCGCGCAGTAGGCGCACTTGGGGTCGGCCCGCAGCTTGAGCTCCCGGAACTGCGTCGTGAGAGCGTCGTAGTGGACGAGCTTGCCCACGAGAGGCGTCCCGAAGCCGACGATGATCTTGAGCGCCTCGATCGCCTCGAGGACGCCGATCACTCCCGGGAGGACTCCGAGCACGCCCGCCTCCGCGCACGACGGCGCGAGCTCGGGCGGCGGCGGAGCAGGGTAGAGGCAGCGGTAGCACGGCCCCTTCCCCGGCCAGAAGACGGTGAGCTGACCCTCGAAGCGGAAGATCGAGCCGTGGACGCACGGCTTCTTGAGCTTCACCGAGGCGTCGTTCACGAGATAGCGCGTCGGGAAGTTGTCGGAGCCATCCACGATCACGTCGTATTCCTGGAAGATCTCGACCACGTTCTCCGACGTGAGGCGCGTCTGGTAAGTCTTCACGTTGCAGCCCGGGTTGAGCGCCTGGATCGTCTTCTTCGCGCTCTCGGTCTTGGGCGTCCCGATCCGGTCCGTGGTGTGGAGGATCTGGCGCTGGAGGTTGGACTCGTCGACGACGTCGTCGTCCACGATCCCGAGCGTGCCGACTCCGGCCGCCGCGAGGTAGATCGCGCTCGGGCACCCGAGGCCGCCCGCGCCTATGCAGAGGACCTTCGAGCGGAGGAGCTTGCCCTGGCCCGCCTCGCCCACCTCGGGGATCGCGAGGTGCCGCAGGTAGCGGCGCCGGTCCGCTTCCGTGAGCTTGGCCGGCATGTCGAAGGGAAGGCCCGCTTCCTTCCAGCCTCCGAAGCCCTTCGTCAGGCTCTCGACCCGCTGGTAGCCGAGCGTCCTGAGAGCTTGCGCCGCGAACAGCGAGCGCGTGCCGCCCGCGCAGTAGCAGACGACGCGCTTCGACTTGTCGGGGACGATCTGCTCGGCCTTGAGCTCGAGGTAGCCGCGGTCGATGTGGATCGCGCCCGGAGCGTGGCCCTGGTCCCACTCCTCGCGCGTGCGCACGTCGAGGAGGACGACCTCCTCCCCTTGCTCGCGCGAGCGGGCGACGTCGCGGGCGAGGACCTCGGGGATCTCTCTCTGGAGCTGCGAGCGCCACTCGGGGAAGGAGGGAGAGCCGCCCGCGATCGCGGGGACGATCGAGATCGTGTCGCCTTCCTTGACCGATGCCTCGAGCCCTCCCGCGAAGCGGACGTCCTCGTCGTTCACGAAGACGTTCACGAAGCGGCGGATCCCCTGGGCGTCGCAGATCCTCTCCTTGAGGCCCGCGTGAGCGGCGTCGAGGTTCGCGATCACCTCGGCCACGGTCGAGCCCTTCACGGCGACCTCGCTCTGGCCCTTCGCGAGCGAGCGAAGGGGGGTCGGGATGCGGACGGTGGCCATCGGTGCTCCTCCCAGGATCTTCTCTTCGACCCAAGCATCGTTCTCGACGGCCCACGACCGGAGGTCGGCCACGTCGCCTTTCACGATGCTGACGATCGGGTAGCTGTAGCCGCCCCAGGGCGAGCTGTTCTCGAGGTCAGTCCTCGAGGCGACGGCGGGGTGGTCGGGGTGGCTGTGGTAGAAGCCGACGATGTCGAGCCCTCGCTCGCGCGCGGTCTTGTCGGCCTCGTTCACGTCGGACGTGTCCATGAGGTAGCGGTCGCGCGGCCTCTCGGTGTTCAGGTTCCGGGCGCGCCGGGAGAGCGTGACCTCGCGGAGCTCGGCGGGAGACACGCCGTGCATCTTCCCGAGGAGGACGCCGCAGACCTCGTGGGGATATCCCTCGCGGGCGTGGGCGAAGATCTGCTCCTGGACGTCCGGGGGAAGCTTGAGCACGGAGAGCTCCTCTGGGAGTTCGC
Source organism: bacterium (assembly GCA_016200955.1). Taxonomy (GTDB): domain Bacteria; phylum Planctomycetota; class J058; order J058; family JACQDU01; genus JACQDU01. The sequence continues at coordinate 374 of JACQDU010000719.1, read as the reverse complement.
GCCAGAGCCCGTATTCTAAGGAATAGGGGGGTGCGGTCAACTTGACGCGAGACTGACGGGGTTCCTCGAGGTGCCCACGCGTCTCGGGCCAGAACCGGCGCCTTCTTCTTCTCGGACGTCCCCGCGCGAAGAAGAGACAGAACCACCGAGCGCCACCGAAACGGCGGGTCGGTGTCTCCGTTGCTTTCGGTGGTTGCTTCTTCTTCTCGTACGTCCGCGCGCGAAGAAGAGTTTCGACGTCTTGCGCGGATGGCCGCTCCGCGAAGCGCGCGAGGATCAGCGCCCGACGACGGCGGCGTCCACGCGAGCGGCTCCGGCAGAGCGCAGCGCCCTCGCGCACGTTGCGAGCGTCGCTCCCGTCGTTCGGATGTCGT
>JACQDU010000008.1 GCA_016200955.1 bacterium | reverse complement strand
TCCCGATCACGCGATCGGCGTCTTCCCCAACGACGGTTGCCCTCACCGCGTGCGCGCTCAGAGACACGTTTACCGCGTGGCCTCGAAGCCGAAGGAGTCGGCCGCGTTCCGGCCGATCGGTTTCTGGGAGTTCGGCGTCGCGCGGAACGGAGTGCCTCTCGACCCGGGCGGCCCTCACTTCCGCGGCGACGCGAGCACGGGGTGGCGCTTCGAGGTCCTCTCGCCCGTCGCGCGGCCGAAGCTCGGGATCGACGCGTGGCTCGCTCACTCGCAGCCCGGCGGGGCCTACCACTACCACGGTCTCTCGATCGCTCTCCTCGGCGACTCCCTCCTCGCGGAGAAGCGGAGCATGAAGCTCCTGGGCTGGGCCGCGGACGGCTTCCCCGTCTACGCTCCGTGGGCGCCCAGCGACCCGAACGATCCCTCGAGCCCGAGCATCCCGTTGCAGCCGAGCTACCGCCTGAAGGGAGGCTCGCGCGGCTCGGGCCCGCGCGGGGCGCACGACGGGACGTTCGTCGAGGACCACGAGTTCGTCGCGGGCCTCGGCGATCTCGACGAGGCGAACGGCCGCAGGGGAGTCACGCCCGAGTTTCCCGAGGGGACCTACCACTACTTCATGACGGCCGGCTTCCCGTTCATCCCGCGCTTCTTCCGCGGCACGCCGGACCCGACCTTCGGCCTTCACAAGGCAGGACCGGGCCTCTCGGGAGTCCCGCCGGCGCTGCGCTCGTACGGAGCCTGAGCCTCAGTAAGCCCCCGGAGTGAGCTCCGTCCGGAGCGCCCAGAGGTCGGGGAAGGCCCGGTGCTTCGTCGTCGATGCGAGGTAAGGCACCCCCGAGCTGCCTCCCGTCCCGACCTTCGAGCCGATCATGCGCTCGACCATCGTGACGTGGTGGAGCCTCCAGAGGAGGAGCTGCTCGTCCATGGCGACGAGAGCTTCCGCGAGGTCGAAGATCTCCGCGTGCTCGTCGGAGCGCTTGTAGATCGGGAGGAGCGCGGCGACCGCGCGGCGGCGCCTCTCGTCCTCGGGCAGGCCGTCCGCCGCTCGCGGCACCGCGATCCCGCGCTTTCGCAGGAGGTCGTAGAAGGCCTCCTCGAGCGTGGGCTCGGCGAGGCGCCGCTCGAGGCGCTTCCGGGCCTCGCCCTCGTGGTCCTTGAGGACGCTCTCGCGCTTGTGCCCCGCGAGGAGCTCGATCTCCCGGAACTGGGCCGACTGGAATCCCGAGGCCGGGTTCAGGTGGTCGCGGAAGCGCAGGAAGTCGGCCGAGCTCATGGTCTCGAGGATGTGGATCGCCTCGAGGATCGAGCGCTGGATCTCGGCCACGCGCCTCACGTGATGCGTCGCGCGGCGCGGCTGTCCGCCCTGCATGGACTCCACGGCGTGGTCGAGCTCCCAGAGGATCAGCTTGAACCAGAGCTCGTGGACCTGGTGCACGATGATGAACAGGAGCTCGTCCCGATCGGGCGGCTTCGAGAGGGACTGCTGGAGCGAGAGGAGCTCCCCGATCTTCAGGTACCCTTCGTAGGTGAGGAGAGGCTCGCGACCGAATCCGCCTTGCATGCGGCGGATCATAGCGCGCGCGGGTGCTCCAAGTAAAATCGGGCGAACGAGGGACCGTGGGAAAGCTCGATGACGAAGGACGCGCGCGCGCGGCTCGGGGAAAGGGCGGCGCCGGGAAAGACGACCCGCGCGTGCGAGCCGCGGCCGCGGCGCTCGTGACCTTCCCGAACGCTTACCCGGAGCGCGACTACCTGGTGCGGATCGAGTGCCCGGAGTTCACGGCGGTCTGCCCCATGACGGAGCAGCCCGACTTCGGGCGGATCGATATCGAGTACGTCCCGGGCGACCTCCTCGTGGAGCTCAAGTCGCTCAAGCTCTACCTCCAGGCTTACCGCGATGTCGGGATCTTCCACGAGACGGTCACGAACGCGATCCTCGAGGACCTCGTGAGGGCGCTCGCTCCGCGGCGCATGACGGTCACGGGAGATTACAACCTCCGCGGCGGGATCAAGACGATCGTGCGGGCGGAGCATCCGGGCGAGCAACGGAGGAAAGCGCGCTCGTAGAGAGAGGTCCGCGTCACCTACTCGCCCGGAACGGTCTGCGCGCGATAATGGGGCGCATGTCCGCGACGCGCCGCTACGCTGTGCGCGACATCTTCGAGGTCCAGGTCCCACCGAAGTGGATCCTCGAGCCCGAGGGCGATCCCCTGAAGGGGCTCATCTTCGCTCGAGAGCCACGTCAAGAAGCTGGTTCGCGAGCGGATCAAGTCGGTCCCGGAGATTGAGTTCGTCCGACTCGAGGTGTTGGGCGAGCGCGTCTTGCTGGTGCGCGTGCTGTCCGGAGACGACCCGCCGTACTCGACTCAGGAGAACCAAGTGTTCGTGCGGAAGGGCGCCACTAACCGGCGTCCGGACCCGAAGACGGAGATACCTGCCCTGCTCGACCGAGGGCATTTGCGCCGCACCCCTCGGATGATGTCCCTCGAGCCCTAGCCCCGATACCGCCCTCGGCGTGGACCAAGTCAACATCCGCTGACGGTACCGAGCTCACGAGTCCATAGCTCCAAGCGAAACTCGAGCGCCTTCATCGCCGGCGAGAATCACATCCGCCGCATCCGGATAGCGCATCCGCGTCCCATCCCAGAGCGGGAAGTTCGCATCCTCCTCCACCTCCTCGTACTCCCGGTGCACGTGCTCGATCACATCCTCCGGCACTTCCACCGGAGCCGGCACCTCCTCGACCTCGAACCCCCACGGATCGAAGTACCGGAACCCTCCCTCACACCTCTCCGAGGTTGCTGTCGTCCTCGTCAGGGGCCAGGTTCATGAACAGGCGAAGATACTCCGCCAGCTGTTCGCCCTTCTTGGGCTGCGCCAGCGGAAGCATGCCCTTCTTGCGGAGGAACTTGATGGGATGCTCGGGCGCCAGGCGCTTGACTTCCCAGCCCTCAGCCGTCACTTCCACGACTTCCCAGTCGTCGTTGGCAAGATCGAGGTAGATGGCGTTCGTCTTGGGGTCGTAGGCGACCCGATAATGCGTGGGATGCGGCTTCGCCTTCTGGGCCAGGGCCTCCAGCTGGCGCTGAACCTTGCCGACATCCGCAGAAGATGCCGCCTCCCCGTGCTTGTCGTGATAGAGACCGAAGAGCCAATTCGTCACGGTCGGACTTGAAACCTCGTGGTTCCCACCATCGAGGAGGGAAACGTAGCTCGTCGGCTCGGTGCCCGTTCCCGGCCAGTACTTGCCCCCCAAGAGGGCGAGGTTAAGAAGCTCCCGAACTTCTTCGTTCTTCTTCTTGCTCACTTGACACTCC
>JACQDU010000041.1 GCA_016200955.1 bacterium | reverse complement strand
CGCTCGCGGCGTGCTTGCCCGAAGGCGTCACGGAAGGCCGCGCGACCTTTGGAGACTTCCGCGATCTCCCGGAAAGAATGCAAGGCGAGCGAGCCGACGCCGTGATCTCCTCGCCGCCCTTCGTCGGCTCGACGCGCTTCTACCTCGCGAACTGGATCCGCCTCTGGTTCTGCGGCTGGGAGCCCGACGATTTCCAGGAGAGCGCCCGCCCGAGCGCGTTCCTCGAGGTCCAGCAGCGCCGCTCGCGCGAGGTCTACGCGAGCTTCTTCGAGGTCGTCTCGCGGACGCTGCGTCCCGGCGGCCTCGCGATCCTCCACCTGGGCGCGACCGAGCGCTGCGACATGGGAGAGGAGCTCGCGCTGCTCGCCCGCGAGCGCTTCTCGGTGCTCGGCCTCTTCCGCGAGAGCGTGGCCCACTGCCAGAAGCACGGCGTCCGCGACCAGGGCGCCACGCGCGAGCACGAGCTCCTCTTCCTGGAGCTCGGTCGCTCGTAGCTACTTCTTGTTCGCGGGGGCGATCTCGATGAACGGATCGTCGATGTACGAGTAGCTGATGAGGGCTTGCTCGCACTTCCGGAAGGTCTTCAAGGTCTCGGGCGGCCTCGCGTCCGTGACTCCCGGAGGCTCGCGGTAGCTGGTCCGCGACTCTCCCTGGATCAAGATGATCTGGCGCCCGGCGTCGATGCTCTGCGCGAGCGTCTGCTTGTTCCCGAGGAGCGTCTCGAGCCCCGCGCGCTTCAAGTCCGCGAACAGGAGCCCCATCCGCGCCTGCGGGAATTTCTTCACGATCCGCGTCGGCCCGGGCTCCTCCTCGAGGTAGCGAGACTTCATGTCCGACGAGAAGATCATGGCGAGCGGCCGCTTCGAGCCCTGCGCTCCGGCTTCGGTCACGTAGATCACCGTCGCGATCGGGCCATCCGACGGGAGCTGGACCGGATCGCCCGTGCCGGTCTTGACCGGCGGCGCCTCGCCGTTGGCTCTCCTGTCTTCTTCGCGCCAGTCGGGTTCCTGCGAGCGCGGGCCATCGTCTTTCCGGTCCGACTTGCTCGAGCAACCGGAGAGAAGCACGGCGACGACCGCGATCGAGACGATAAGGCGGGTGAGCAAGGGACCTCCGACCTCCGCGCGCGCCACGTAAGATAACCCGCGTGCGCCGGACCTCAATGATCGTCTTGCTCGGCTCGCGAGGGGCGGGGAAGACCGCCGTCGCCCGCGAAGTGGCCCGGGCCCTCTCCTGCGAGGCGGTCGAGCTCGACGCGGCGATCGAAGCCGCGGCGGGGAAGTCGATCACGCGAATCTTCCAGGAAGACGGCGAGCCGCGCTTCCGCGACCTCGAGGAGAGAGCGCTCGCGGACGCTCTCGCGCGCCCGGGAGCGGCGGTGATCTCTCCCGGCGGAGGGATCGTCGTCCGCGAGAAGAACCGGGAGCTCATCGCCAAGGCGAGCGCTCTCGTCGTTTACCTCGCGGCGAAGTCCGAGACGCTCGCGGCTCGCGTCGAGAGAGACCGCTCGGCCGGCCACGATCGCCCCGCGCTCGTCCCGGGAGGAGCTCTCGCCGAGGCGAGGGCGCTCCTCCTCGCGCGCGAGGCTCACTTCCGCGCCCTCGCGTCGCTCACGGTCTAGACGGACGGCCTCGGGATCGCCGAGGTCGCGGCGCGCGTGCTCGCGGCGGTGCGCGCGCGCGAAGGCGTCGATCGAGGCGGGTAGAATCTTCCGCTCATGGAAATGCCGGGAGCGCGGAGCACGGCTCACGAACGCGTCTCCCGCACCGCGCTCGCGCTCGGGCTCGCGATCACGGGAGCGCTCCTCGCGGCGAGGCTCGCGGCCCCGGACTCGATCGACGCGCTCGACCAGGCGAAGCAGGGGCTCTACGTCGTGGACGCCTACCGCGAGGGCCGCTGGCTCGTCCCCATGGAGCAGGCGACGCAATACCCGACCAAGCCTCCTCTCATGACGTGGCTTTCTCTCGTGCCCGCCTTCCTGCAAGGAGGAGTGACCGAATTCGGCGTGCGCGCGCCTTCCTTCCTGGGAGCGGCCATGCTCCTCTTCGCCGTCGTTCGCTTCGCGCGGCACCTCGGAGCGACCGCGAGCACGGCCGCGGCCGTCTCGCTCGCATCGAGCATCCCGTTCGCCAAGTGCGCGGGGCTCGCGAGGACGGACATGCTCCTCGCGGCGGCGACGACGCTCGCGGCCGCGGAGATCTTCGAGAGCTGGGCCGCTCACGAGAGCGGGTCGGGAAGTCCGGGCCGGCGGATCCTCGCGGCGGCGGCGTTCGCGGGGATCGGGACCGTCGCGAAGAGCCCGGTGGCGCTCGTGTGCACGCTCGCGGCGGCCGCGGTCTTCCTCGCGATCGAGCCGCGCGCGCGCCGCTGGCCGCGAGCGATCGGCGTCCCGACGTGGCTCCTCGCGGTCGCGATCTACCTGACGATCGTCGCCGCGTGGTTCGGCCCCGCGCTCGCCGTGGCGGGAGAGCCGCTCTACCGGACCTTCAAGGACGAGCTCCTCGGCCACGTGACCGGAGCGGGGGAGTACGCCTCTCAGGACAAGGCGCAGCCCTTCTATTACCCGATCGCTCACTTCACCTCGAAGTTCCTCCCGTGGACGTTTCTCTACCTCGCGGTACCCGCCGTCGTGAAATCGACGTCGACGAGAGACGGCGCGGGAGGAGAGAGCGATCGCGCGAGAGACCTCGGGCCCGCGGCGGCCCGGTTCGCGCTCGCCGCTCTCGTGGGAGGGCTCGTGATCTTCATGCTCCCGCGCGTGAAGCGGCAGGACCACGTGCTCCCGTGCTACCCGTGGGCCGCCGTGCTCGTGGGAGCCGTCTTCGCGCGCTTCCGGGAGGGCTCGCTCCTCGCGATCGAGGAGAGGATCGTCGCGAACGCCTTCCGCCTCACGGGAGTCGCGGCGCTCGCGGCGACCGTGGCGCTCCCGCTCGCGCTCTCGGGGAACCGGATCGTGGACGCCCTCGGCGCGCGCGCGTGGGTGAGCGCGCGCGGGGCCGAGCCGATCCTCGACTCGCTCCCCGAGAGGCCGTGGCTCGTGCTCGCCCTCGCTCTCCTCGCGGGCCTCGCGGGCCTCCTCGCCTGGCGCGGAGCGAGGCCGCGGCGAGCGAGCCTCGCGCTCGCGGGGACGGCTCTCACGCTCTCTCTCGCGATCGTCCTCTTCGAGCACGCGCTCGCGGAGGCCGTCGTGACGGGCAAGGGGGTCGCCGTGCCCGGCTTCTGCGCGAAGGCCCGCGCGCTCGCGGGCTCGCGGCCGCTCGTCTTCTACGGCGTGCCCGGGTCGGTGCCTTTCTACTTCGAGAGGAGCCAGCCCAACGCTGGCTCGCCGGAGGCGGTCGTCGCCTCGCTCGCGAAAGGCGCGCGAGGCGTCGTCACGAACCGCATCGGAGCCCAGGAAGTGAGGGACGCGGGAGCCGACCTCGTCCCCGCGTGCTCGAGCGCCTTCTTCGTTCACGGAGACGGCCCGCCGCGAACGGCCGTCTGGCGGCTCGTGCTCCTCGTGCCGCCGGGCGAGCTTCTCCTCGCGCTCCCGGCGACGGCGCGAGCGCAGGAGGCGAGCCCGGGAGCACGCGACACGCCGGCTCCTCCTCCCATAGCCTCGCCGCGTCGCGATGAGAAAGAGCCACGCCCGGCGGAGAAGGGCGAGCAAGAGAAGGAAGGCTTCGGCCAGGAGCCCGGCGCGGAGCCGCGCCTCCCGCGGATCCGGCTCGAGGTCTCGTACGTCGCGGCCTTCCTCCAGTCGAGGGCGCGCCAGGGGCGCACGGGAGCGTCGAACACGATCTTCCCCCACGAGAACGTACACGTACCTCGCTGGAACATGGGAGAGCGCGGCAGCGTCGTCGTGAAGCTGCACCGTTACCTCGCCGTAGGATTCGAGTTCGTCCGCGTCTCCTCCGAGGGGTCGCGCGAGCCGGTCAACAAGGACGTACGCTGGGGCGGCATCCCCACGGAGGTCCCCGAAGGCTCGCGCGCCAGCGGGAGCGTCGAGATCGAGCAAGGGAACGTGAGCCTCCGCCTCGTCGCCGCCGACGGCCCCGAGTTCCGCGTCGAGGTCGGCGCGGGCTTCGCGTGGTCGTCCTACCGCCTCGCGATCCACCCGGCGCCGCCGCTGACGCTGGGCGCGGGAGGCGGCCTGCCCTTCGGCTCGTCGCGGCGGATCGTGGGCTACTTCGCTCCGACGCTCGGGACGTTCTTCTCCTGGAACGTCGCGGGATCGCGCGTCGCGATCTTCCTCGACCAGTACTCCGGCTACTTCGCGACGCGGATCGGCTCGGTCACGAGCTTCGCGCGCGCGGGCGTTCGCTTCCAGGTCGCGAGGGGCTTCGAGATCGTCCTGGGAGCCTTCCTGATCGCGGGGAACATCTTCGACATCCACGATCGCTGGGAGAACCGCGCTCACGGGCACCGGTGGCGCGTCGCCGACTGGACCGGGGGCGGGCCGGACATCGGCCTCTCGTTCACTTACTAGATACCAGGGCGTCATTCAGCATGGTTGCGACTCGCGACCAAGAACGCTCGCGCGGTGTCCGGAACGCGAAGACGCGAAGATGTGAAGACGCGAAGGGCTCGGCCGGCGACGCCGAGCTTCTTCTTCGGGACGTTCTTTGCGCCTTCGCGCCTTTGCGCCCTTGTGTTCTCTCGCCGGGTCGGGACGGGAGACCGGGCTGAATCGCGCCCTTTCATCTGGAAGGTCCGGGAAGACTTCCGCGAACAAATCGGCAGTCCTCGGAGCCCGGGCTGCCGCTTTGAAGGTCCGTGGCTCGCTCGCCCCCTCCTGGACGGGCACTTAGGAATGGAACGTTCTTTGTGAGAGATCCTCTCGCGCCCTCGTCGGGCCGGAGGAGAACCCATGCGTCTCGACAAGCTCACCGTGAAGAGCCAGGAAGCGATGCAGGCCGCGTCCTCGCTCGCCGAGAGGAAGGGCCACACGCTTCTCGAGCCCGAGCATCTCCTCCTCGCTCTCATGGAGCAAGGCGAGGAAGGCGTCGTTGCGCCGCTCCTCTCGAAGCTGGGAGCGAAGCCCGAGCTCCTCTCCGGCCGCGTCGCGGAAGCGATCGACCGCTTCCCGAAGGCGGGGCCGGGGTACGGCTCTCCCTCGGTCTCGCCTCGACTCTCGACGGTCGTCCTCGCGGCCGAGGACGAGGCGAAGGCGCTCAAGGACGAATACGTCTCGACCGAGCATCTCCTCATCGCGATCGCGACCCGGGCCGGAGGAGAAGCACAGAAGATCCTGAACGGCGTGGGCGTCAAGAAGGACGCGATCCTGGGCGCTCTCAAGGAGGTCCGCGGGACCTCTCGCGTGACCTCGCAGGAGCCCGAGTCCGCTTACCGCGCGCTCGAGAAGTACTCGCGCGACCTGACCGACGCCGCGAGGCAAGGGAAGCTCGACCCCGTGATCGGCCGCGACGACGAGATCCGCCGCCGACCCGGGCGTCGGGAAGACTGCCATCGTCGAGGGTCTCGCCCGGCGGATCGTCGAGGGAGACGTCCCCGAGGGCCTCAAGTCGAAGCGCGTCATCGCGCTCGACCTGGGAGCTCTCGTCGCGGGCGCGAAGTACCGGGGCGAGTTCGAGGAGAGGCTCAAGGCCGTCCTCAAGGAAGTCCAGGCCGCGGCGGGCGAGATCGTCCTGTTCATCGACGAGCTCCACACGCTCGTGGGAGCCGGCAAGGCCGAGGGAGCGCAGGACGCGGCGAACATGCTCAAGCCTGCCCTCGCGCGGGGCGAGCTCCGGTGCATCGGCGCCACGACCGTCGACGAATACCGGAAGAACATCGAGAAGGACAAGGCGCTCGAGCGCCGCTTCCAGCCGATCCTCGTGGACGAGCCGTCGGTCGAGGACACGATCGCGATCCTCCGCGGGCTCAAGGAGCGTTACGAGGTCCACCACGGCGTGCGCATCCAGGACCAGGCCCTCGTCGCGGCGGCGACTCTCTCGAAGCGTTACATCTCCGACCGCTTCCTTCCCGACAAGGCGATCGACCTCGTGGACGAGGCCGCCGCTCGCCTGAGGATCGAGATCGACTCGGTCCCGCAGGAGCTAGACGATCTCCAGCGGAGGATCCTCAGGCTCGAGATCGAGAAGCAGGCGCTCTCGAAGGAGAAGGACAGGCCCTCGCGCGACCGCGCGAAGGCGGTCGAGAAGGAGCTCGCGAACCTCCGCGAGGCGGCGAACGCTCTCCGCGCCCGGTGGCAGCAGGAGAAGAAGGCCGTCGATGAGATGCGGAAGATCCAGGCCGCGCTCGAGACGGAGAAGACGAACGCCCAGCGCTTCGAGCGCGAGGGCGACCTCCAGAAGACGGCCGAGCTCCGCTACGGCCGGATCCCCCAGCTCGAGCGCGACCTCGCCGAGCGGGCGGCGAAGCTCAAGGAGATCCAGAGAGACGGCTCCGCCATGCTCAAGGAGGAGGTCACCCCCGAGGAGATCGCGAGGGTCGTGAGCCGCTGGACCGGGATCCCGGTGGACAAGCTCCTCGAGGGCGAGCGAGAGAAGCTCCTCAAGATGGAAGACGCGCTCCACCGGCGGGTCGTCGGGCAAGAGAAGGCGGTCTCCGCCGTCGCGAACGCGGTCCGGCGCGCGCGCGCCGGGCTCCAGGATCCGAACCGGCCGATCGGCTCGTTCGTCTTCCTGGGACCGACCGGCGTCGGGAAGACGGAGCTCGCGAAGGCCCTCGCGTCCTACATGTTCGACGACGAGCGCGCGCTCGTGCGGATCGACATGACCGAGTACATGGAGAAGCACACGGTCTCCCGCCTGATCGGCGCTCCTCCCGGCTACATAGGCTTCGAGGAGGGAGGGCAGCTCACGGAAGCCGTGAGGCGGCGGCCCTACGCTGTCGTGCTCCTGGACGAGATCGAGAAGGCCCACTCCGACGTGTGGAGCGTCCTCCTCCAGATCCTCGACGACGGGCGCCTGACCGACGGCAAGGGGCGCACGGTGGACTTCAAGAACACGATCCTCATCCTGACGTCGAACGTCGGGAGCGAGCTGCTCGCACAGGAAGGCGACGTGACGCCGAAGGTCGAGGAGGAAGTCCTCGACGTGCTGCGCCGCCGCTTCCGCCCGGAGTTCCTGAACCGGATCGACGACGTGATCGTCTTCTCGCGGCTCTCCGCCCTCGACCTGCGCCGCGTGGTCGACATCCAGCTCGAGAGGCTGCGCGAGCTTCTCGCGGAGAGGAAGATCGCGCTCGTGCTCACGGATGCGGCGAAGGACTGGCTCGCGCGAGAGGGCTACGACCCCGCTTACGGCGCTCGCCCCTTGAAGCGGCTCCTCCAGAGGCGTATCCAGGATCCGCTCGCGACGAAGGTCCTCGCGGGCGAGCTCAAGGAGGACGACACCGTGGTCGCGGAGGTGCGAGGAGACCAGATCGTCTTCGAGAAGGCGAAGCCGGCCGTTCCCGTGACGGCGGGACGTTGAGCCCGCCTCCGGTCGCGGACGCGCAAGCCGCGCTCGCGCTCCTCGCCCTCTCGCTCGTGGCCCTCGCGCTCTTCGAGCTCGCGAGGGCCGGGCGCGGGAGCGAGGGCGCCTCGGTCCCCGCCTGGGATCGCTTCGAGCGCGAGGCGCTCGCGCGAGGGCTCGAGGCGAGCGAGGTCGCCTCGCTCTCGCTCTGGGCCCGGCGCGGGTCGGCCGACGAGCCCTCGCTCGTCCTCGTGGACCGCGCGACGTTCGACCGCTTCGTGAGAGACGAGGTGAGCGGGCTCGACCGCGACGGCGGCCCTCCGCAGGGCTCTCCGGCTCGCCGGGACGCGCTCGAGCGCCTCTCGTTTCTCAGGAAGAAGCTCGGCCACGAAGCGCCGGGCGCGGGCTCGGCGGGGAAGCCGCTCGTCTCCTCCCGCGACATCCTCGCGGGCACGCGCGTGACCGTGCGCCCCGACCAGCTCCCGGGAGCGCCGCTCGCGACCGGGAGGCTCATCGTCGCCCGCACGGACGAGGAGGCGCTCGAGCTCGCGCCCGACGCCTCGGATCCGGCGGAGCGCGCCTTCCGCGAGGCCGCGTCGCCGGGGCGCGGCGCGTGGGTCGTCTTCGGCCGCTCGGGCGAGGCGACCTTCCGCTTCCGCGCGCGCGTCCTCTCGCGCCCGGGGCTCGAGCCTCCGCGGCTCGTCGTCTCTCATGGAGACTTCTTGCTGAAAGAGGAGAGAAGGAAGACGCCGCGCATCGAGCATCGAGCGGTCGTCCGCGTCCTCTCGGTCGACGGCGACGCCGCGCGAGCGTTCGAAGGCGAGACCCTCGATCTCTCGAGTGGCGGGCTGTCGCTCCTCTCGCCGGTTCCGCTCGCACGGGGCGCGCGGCTCGTGGCCTCGCTGCCGCTCCACGGCGCCGCAGCGGCGATCGAGGTCACGATCCGCGTCGTGGGCGCCGGAGTCCGCGAGGGAGGGGGCGAGCGCGCCCATTTCCTGAACGCGCAGTTCGTCGAGATGGCGCCGGCCGCGCGCGGGCAGCTCCAGACCTTCCTCGGAGCGGCTCGCAAGACCGCCGCGGCGCGAGCCCCGGCAGGGGCCTGACGCGAGCTTTCTCACGGTCGTTTGACAATCGGGATCGCGTGGCTATAGTGGGCACGCTTTTCGCCGGCCGGCGGCCTTTTCTCGAGGCCCTGACGGCGCGGCGTCCCGAAAGAGGACGGAGCGAGGCTCGGATGGCGACCCCGAAGAAGAAGGCTCCCGTGGGCTCGAAGGCCGCGAAGTCCTCTGCCGACGACGGTGCGAAGGACAACAAGCGGGGAGCGAAGGCCGCGGCAGAGGAAGTCAAGGAGCCGCCGAAGGAGATCCGGAAGCAGATCGACCCGGACCTCCTCGCCATGATCAAGAACGAGCTCCTGAAGAAGAAGAACGAGCTCGGCGCGAACGTCACGAGCGAGCTCGACGACATGCGCGAGGCGGCCGAGGGCCACCACCTCGCGGACATGGACGACCTCGGCGGCGACGCTCACGACGAGGAGACGCAGTACAAGATCATGGAGATCGAGTCCGCCGAGCTCGACCAGATCGACGCCGCGCTCGAGCGGATCTCCACCGGGAGCTTCGGCTACTGCGAGGTCTGCGAGAAGCCCATCGCCCACGACCGCCTCCGCGCGCTCCCGTTCGCGAACCTCTGCATCGCCTGCAAGCGGCAGCAAGAGGTCAACGAGGAGTAGCCAGATCGTCTCCAGATAACACGGGCGGAATCCAGCATGGTTGCGACTCGCGACCATGAACGCTCGGCGCGGTGTCGGGAACGCGAAGACGCGAAGATGTGAAGACGCGAAGGCTCGGCTGGCGACTCCGAAGCCTCTTCTTTACCGACGTTCTATGCGCCTTTGCGCCTTTGTGTTCTTTCGCGGGGTCGCCCGGCCCCCTCAGAACACCGGCACGGCGAACGAGAACGTCGTTCCCTCGCCGGGAGCGCTCACGACCTCGAGCGTGCCGCCGTGCGCGGCGATGATCTCCCGCGCGATCGAGAGGCCGAGGCCCGTCCCGTGGGGCTTCGTCGTGAAGAACGGCCTGAAGACCCGATCGAGGTCCTCTCCCGGGATCCCGCAGCCGCGGTCCTTGACCGAGAGCTTGACGTAGCCCCCGCTCGAACGCTCGTCCGGGGGGAGGACGACCGCGCGGAACGAGAGGACCTTGTCCCGGTCCCAGCGAGGGAACCGGACGTTGAGCGCGTGGCGGGCGTTCGTGATGAGGTTCTGGAGGACCTGCGTGAGCTCGTGCCCGCGCGCCCTCACGGGAGGGAGCTCCTGCGGCACGTCGACCTCGAGCGCGATCGAGTCTTCCTTCAAGCGCTGCCGGAGGATCGTGAGGGAAGCTCGCACCAGCTCGTGCGCGGGGAGAGGACGGAAGGCCTCGAGCTCGGGGCGCCTCGCGAAGGTGACGAGCGTCCGCGTGATCTCGAGGATCCGTTCCGCCTCGGCGAGGATCCCGTCGAGCGGCTCGCGGAGCTGCTGCTCCGGCGGGACGGCGCGCGCTCCCGCGGGCTTCTGGAGGTAGCGCTTCGCGAGCTGCGCGTAGGAGAGGATCCCCGAGAGAGGGTTGTTGATCTCGTGGGCGACTCCCGCGGCGAGCTCTCCCAGGGACGCGAGGCGCGCGTGCTCGCGAGCGGCCGCCTCGAGGACCTTCCGCGAGCTCAGGTCGACGAGCACTCCCGTGACCATGAGGCCGGCGGGCTCGCCCGCGCGCGAGGCGCGCGATTGCGCCTCGTCGGCGACCCAGACGACGTCGCCGTTCGGACGGACGAGCCGGTACTCCCACGCCGCGCGAGCGCCCGTCTTCGAGAGAGAGGCGAGCTTCTCGAGACGGGCCGCGCGGTCCTCCGCGTGGACGACCGTGCTCGAGAAGAGCTCCGGGTCTCTCGCGAAGCGATCTCGCGGGAAGCCGGTGAGCTCCTCGATCTTGGGGCTCACGTACGTGACGGCGCCCGCGGGCGTCGCCTCGTAGAAGACGTTCGGCGCGGCCTCGACGACGGTCCGGTAGCGCTCCTCGCTCGCCCGGAGGCGGTCGAGGAGGCGCGCGTTCTCGAGCACGGTCCCGAGCTGGACGCCGATGCTCGAGAGGACGCGGAGGTCGTGCTCGTCGTAGGTGCGGTCGTGGGAGCCCGTCGAGATCGTCCCGAGGAGCTCGTCTCCCCGGACGACGGGCACCGCCATGGAGCCCCGGAAGCCGTGCCCCCTCAGGTCCGGCAGCGAGCGGTCGTCGCTCGCGTAGTCGGGCGTGAGCTGCGGCTTCCGCGTGAGGGCCGCGATCCCGTTCATGCCGGAGCCGAGCGCGATCTCGCGCGCGGCCTCTCCCAGGCCCGCGTCGAAGCCCCGGTGGATGTCGGAGAGGAGGACCTTGCGCGACCGGTCGTAGCGCATGAAGAGCGTCGCCGACGCGGCGAACATGGCGTGCACGACTTCCACGGCCGCGTCGACGACGCCGCGCGCGTCGAGCCCGCGGTTCGCCGCGAGCGCGATCGCGTGGAGCGCCTCGAGCTCCCTTCGCCTCTGGGCGAGCTCGCTCTCCGGGTCCAACGAGCCCTTCTCCGGCTTACTTCTTGTCGTCGCCCGGCTTCTCGCCGCCCGTCTTCTCGTCCTTCTTCGGGCCGTCGGGCTTCTTCTTCACGTTGATCGTCTTCAGGAAGTCCTTGAGCTCCTGCGGATCGGTGCCCTGGCCGTCGTCGGGCGCGAGCGCGGCGATCGCGAGGTAGCCGAACTCGTTGTCGAAGGAGTCGAGGAGGATGACGTACTCGAGGAGCCTCTGCTTGCGCTGGTCCTCGACGAGGAGACGGAAGGCCTTGACCTTCTCGCCCTCCGTGCCGATCTCGAACTCCTCCGTGCCTTGCTCGACGATCGTCTGGCCGCCGGAGCCGCCTCGTCCGGCCTGGGGAGAGCTCTGGATCGCCTTCTCGATGCCGGCGCGAGTCTCCTCGACGTCCTTGGGCTTCGGCTCCCAGGCGCCGCAGGCGAGGAGCAGTCCCTTGCTCCCGCCCTTGGGCGCCGCGAGGAAGCCCTTGGCCTTGTAGCCGAACATGTTGAAGTCGACGCCGACGAGCTCGTAGCCCGGAGGAGGAACCGCTCCCTTGGCGACCGACTGGGCGATCGTCGTCGCGCCCGGCCCCTGGACGAAGGAGCTCATGAACTTGGAGCCGACCCAGTAAAGCGTGAAGAACGTCCCGACGACTCCCAGGACCACCAGGAGGCATCCGACGATGAGGCAGTTCCTGAGGCAGTGGCTCTTGGGCTGCTGGGCGTCGTAAGGCGGCGGCGCAGCCGCACCGGGCGCGCCCTCGTAATCGGTCATGGTCCCCTCTCGCATCGCGGCGCGTGGAGCGGCGCGTGGGGCGGAATACTAACGAACCAAGGCGCTCTCCGCGAGAGGAGACTTGCGATCCTGGCCCGGCTCGATCACTCTTCCAGAATGGCCACGCTCGCGGAGCCCCTTGTCGAGCGCTACGGGAAGATCGTGAGGATCCCTCCCGGTCCCGGGCGCGCGATCGTCTCGACCGACCTCCACGGCCACATGGAGGACTTCCGCCGCGTCGTCGCGGCGTTCGAGCGGGCTCTCACTCGCGGGAACGCTTACCTCGTCTTCACGGGCGACCTCGTCCACGGCCCGGCCTACGAGAAGGACAGCTACCCCGAGCACCTGGGCGACTACTACGAGGACGAGACTCCTCTCCTCATGCAGTCGTTCGTCGAGGTCCAGAAGAAGCACAGGGGCCGCGTCATCTGCCTCATGGGAAACCACGAGCACAGCCACGTGGGCGGCCCTCACACGAGGAAGTTCCACAAGACGCCGAGCGAGACCGAGTACTTCGAGCGCAAGATCGGCCCCAAGCGCACGAGCGAGTACCAGGGGCTCTTCCGCTCGTTCCCTCTCGTCTGCGTCGCCGGGAAAGGCGTCGTCATCACGCACGGCGCGCCGCGCGTGCTGGACGCGACGTTCGCGGAGATCTGCGCGGCCGAGTACGGCGGGCACGAGACGAAGACGATCCCCCAGATGCTCGAGGTGCCGATCCTGGGCGAGCTCTTCTGGGCGCGGGCCGCGGGCTCCCTCTGCGTGCGGCGCTTCCTCCGGCGCGTCGAGATCGAGGGCCAGAAGAACCACATCGCGATCTACGGCCACGACCCCGTCCGCCGCGGCTGGGCGCGCGAGGGAGCGGAGCAGCTCTGCTTCTCCACCTCCTTCGCTCTCAGGAACGCGAGGAAGGTCTACATCGAGCTCGACCTCGAGCGCGTGTACCCGACCGTGGACGAGCTCAAGCTCGGCCGCGAGATCCGGTGGCTCTATCCCGAGCTCGGGGATCAACGGAAGAAGAAGTAACGCAAAGGCGCAAGGACGCAAGGGCGCAAAGGGCTCCATGCGTCTCAGCGGCTCCGCGTCCTTTCTGTGCCTCTGGCTAGCGCAGCTCGCGCGCGAAGGAGAGGAGAGAGTCGAACTGCCGCGAGAGAGCGTGCTCCTCGACTCCCGTCGGGTCCTTGAAGAAGCAGGCGAGGCCCGGGAGAAGGCCCTTCTTGCCCCGGCGCGAGGCGAGGTCGGCGAGGCGCACGAGGTCGAGCACGAGAGGAGCGGCGAGCGAGCTGTCGGCCGCGCGCCAGGTGAGCTGGAGCGTGCCTCGCATGCCGAGGAAGCCCTCGAAGTGGACGTGGTCCCAGGCCGTCTTCCAGTCGCCGATCGAGGGGACGTAG
Organism: bacterium; assembly: GCA_016200955.1. Classification (GTDB taxonomy): domain Bacteria; phylum Planctomycetota; class J058; order J058; family JACQDU01; genus JACQDU01. Next base: position 962 of record JACQDU010000041.1, on the reverse strand, counting down.
TCGATCCGCGTGAGCGCGCTCCCGAGGTTGTCGCCGAGGATCGAGGTGAGGACGCGCTCCTTCCCCGTCGTCTTCGCCGCGTTCGCCCGCGGCTCCTCGAGGACCTGCCCGTCGCGGTTCCCGAGGATGTTGAAGCCCGCCCACGAGAGGACCGAGAGGTTCCGCGAGAGAAAGAGAGGCGCGAGAGCGCTCCTGAGCAGCGTCTCTCCCGTCTTCCCGTCGCGGCCCATGTGGCAGACGCCCGCCCGCAGGAAGGCCTCCTGGAGGCCAGGCGCGGCGGAGCCGAGGCAAGGGGTGAAGTTCACGTAAGGAACGCGCTCGTCGCAGGCGGCGAGCGCGTAGAGCACGCTCGCCGGCACGCGAGCGTCGCCCCGCTCGACGAGGGAGCGCGCGCCCTCCTCGGTCGCGAGCTCCTCCAGCTCGGGAGGCTTGGGCTCGGTCGAGGCTATGTGCACGAGGACGAGGCGCTCGACTCCCGTCTCCTCGCGGAAGGCCCGGAGGTCCGCTCGCAGCACGGCGAGAGCGGCCCTCGGCCCCGCGGCCCTGCGCGCACGAGCGGCGCCTCCCTCGAGCGAGCTCACGACGGTGCCGCACCCGAAGGCGACCCCCGGACGGATCCTCTTGCCGTGCGCTTCCAAGTCTTCTCTCGTCGCTTCCACGAACGACTCGGGGAAGAGCTGGGCCTCTCGCGCGAGGAGGCGAGCGCACTCGACGGGAGAAGCGTCGCGGACGTCGTGGCCGCCCGTGACGATCCGATCGAGCGGAGCGAGGTCGAGCCCCTGGAACTCGGGGAGCGCGGTCACGAGCCCTCGCTCGGTCGCGAGGCCGCGCGAGATCGCTCCGGCTCCCGTGACGACGGTCGTCGCGATGTCTCCGAGGGCGCCGACCATCCACACGGCGAGCTCGGGTCTCTCTCTGCTCATCTCGCTCCACGCCTAACAAGGGGCGGGGGCGACGAAAGT
>JACQDU010000743.1 GCA_016200955.1 bacterium | reverse complement strand
GCGAGCGGCGTTGTCGGGAGAGAGCCCGGCCGCGGGCGTCCCCTCCTCGAGCGGCTGCCCTTCCTTCGCGAGGGCGTAGCCCGCCGCGAGGAGCGCGCCGCGCACTCGCTCCCGTGCCGCGGTCGGCGCGACGACGCGAGTCCCCGCCGAGGCGTCGAACGGCCGGAGCCCCGCGAGCGCGTCCTGGAGGTCGTCGGGCACGACCGCCCTCACGGCCGGCGGAACGTGCGTCAACGCGGCGGTAGGGTTCGCGGACATGGCGCAGAGAATAGAAAACGCGAGCCCTCGCGGCCAGCACTACAACGCCAGACGACCCGCCAAGGCGCGCCAAGGACGCCGAGGATCGCCTATCTTGGCGCCTTGGCGCAATGCCAGAGGGTCAGGCGCAAGTAGCTGCTGGCCAGCTTGCTAGCCGATCGCGACTGAGTGTCGGAGTGTTAGGGTAGGGCTCGGAGGCGAACACGGAATAACAACACGGAATGAGGAACAGGAAACAGCGAATGAAGGGCGACGACATTGCGGACCGGCTTCTCGCGATCGCAGAGGGTACGGAGTTGGCAGCGGTCTTGAAGGCAAGAGCGAGAACGGCTCGCGCCAGGGCGGAGTCGTCGCCCTGATTCTCCGTTTCCTGTTCCCTGTTTTCTGTTGTTATTCCGTGTTCCACGGTTCGCCTTGCCTTATCCCTCTGGGCTTGGCGCCTTGGCGCCTTGGCAGCCACTCGTTTCCGCCGCTCGAGCGCCAGGGCCGTGTTCTCCGGAAAGAGCGCGGCCCGCGAGAGACCGTGCCTCTCTCGCGGGTTCGCGCTTGTGGGGCTGGAAGCAGAGCGCGGGCGCCGCGTCGGAGCCGCACGGCTCCGTGATACCGCGGCCGCGCGCGATGGTGTTCACCGCGCCACACTTCCGCCCGTCCATACGACGAGGGCTTTGGCGAGGTTCCACGGCTGCAAGAAAAATGAGAAAACGCGAAGACGCGAAGACACGAAGACGCAAAGGGGTTTTCTCCCGCTCTTTGCGCCTTCGCGACCTCGCGCCTTCGCGTTTCTCGGTGTTCGCTCGAGCGTCAGGATCCATGGGAGCTCAGTGCCCGTCGATCAGCTCCCACTTGCGACCGATCTTCCTGTAAGAGAAGCCCGCGCCTTCCTCGATGACGACGACCTTGTCGGCGTCGACTTCCCGGACTTCCTGCCACTCCTTCGTCCAGGGCCAGCGGACCTCGATCTTCTCGATCCTGTCCGCGGAGCCGAGGCCGAAGTGAGCCTCGGGAGCGGGGCTCGAGAGGAAGCCCGAGCCCGCGTTGATCTCGCGGACCTGCGAGCGCCCGCCGGCCGTGAGACGGATCCGGGCGCCCACGCCGTAGCTGTTCGACTTCCTCCCCTTGAGCTGGACGATCGCGTGGTGGCGGCCGATCGCGGCCGTGTTCTCGAGGTAGAGCCAGGGCTGGGCGTTGTTGACGACGAAGAAGTCGAGCGCTCCCGTGCGGCGGAAGTCGCCGGGGACGAAGCCGCGGCCGTCGCGTTTGCTCCCGGCGCCCGAGCAATAGCCGACTCTCGTGAAGCGTCCGGAGCCGTCGTTCCTGAAGAGCTCGTTGACCTCGTAGCCCGAGAGCGACTTGTCGTCGAGGTTGTAGGTCGCCTTACCTTGCGTGTACTCGAAGAAGTTTCGACCGAAACTTCGAAAGAAGTCCACTCATTGGTCCGCGGGGTCGCCGCCGGAGATGAAACCGTTGGGTGAGTAGATGTCGAGGTGGCCGTCGTTGTCGTAGTCGACGAAGTTCGCGCCCCAGGCCCAGTCGGCTCGCTCGCAGTTCGCCGAGCCCGTGACCTCCTCGAACTTCCCGTTGCCGACGTTCTTGAAGAGCGAGTTCCCGTGAGTGACCTTGAGCATGTCTTTCTGGAAGTCGGCTCGCAGGTTCAGGATCTCGGCGATGAGCGGGAGAGGGAAGTTCGGGTCCTGGAACGCCCAGCGCGAGGACGAGAACATGTTCGTCACGTAGAGCGAGAGCCGCCCCGAGCCGTCGTAGTCGCCCCAGGCGACGCCCATCCCGTAGCCCTGGTCCACGACGCCGGCTTCCTCGCTCACGTCGGTGAACTTCCAGTTGCCGTCGTTCCGGTAGAGGTGGTGAACGCCGTAGTCGTTGGCGACGTAGATGTCGGGCCGCCCGTCGTCGTTGTAGTCGCCCGCGCCCACCGCGAGCCCCCACCCGAGCGGCGTGAGCACCGGGTCGTCGACGACGCTGAACGTGCCGTTCCCGTTGTTTTTCAGCACCGTGCTCTTCTGGCCGTTCGTCGCGTTCCAGATCGGCCAGGCCCAGCCCGTCTTCTCGAAGTCGCCGTAGTTGCAGAGATAGATGTCGAGGAAGCCCGAGCCTCCGAGGTCCGCGAAGCACGCGGACGTTCCCTCGCCGACGGGCATGTCCTTCGGGAGAGCCTTCTCGGACACGTCCTCGAAGTGAAGGCCATCCACGTTCCGGAAGAGCCTGGGCGGCAGCTTCGCTCGCGTGAGGAAGATGTCGAGCCGGCCGTCGTTGTCGTAGTCGAAGAAGTAAGCGCCGCGGACGTGCCCGACCTCTCCCAGGCCCGAGCCGTCCGTGATGTCCTCGAACGTGCCGTCGCCGTTGTTCCTGAGCAGGCGCGTCTTCTTCCCGTCGCCGACGATCAGGTCGAGCCAGCCGTCGCCGTCGATATCGCCCGCGCTCGCGCCCGAGCCAAGGTAGAGACCGGGGATCACGGGAGTCGACTTCGCGGGAGCCACGAACGGCTCGTGGGAGAAAGCGAGCCCGACCTCCTTCGTGCGGTCGATGAACCAGGGCTCCTTGGCCTCGGAGTACTCGCGGTCCTTGACCTCGTGCTCGAGGACCGTGAGCCTCTCGTCCTTCTCGTGGAGGGCGAGCCTCTGGTGCGAGATCTCGTGCCGGCGCGCTCCCGCGGAGGTGAGGCCATAGAGGTTGAACGTCACCTCGACCTCGATGCGGCCGTTCTTGTCTTCCTTGAAGGACTCGACGATGAACTTCGCCTTCTCGATCTCGGAGAAGGAAGCGAGCTCCTTGGCGAGGAGGGCCTGGAAGGCCGCGCGATCGACGGCTCCCTGCGAGCGGAATGTCCGGGCGGAGCCGACGTCGTGCGCGTCGACCGTCGCGCGGCCGAGGCCGTCTCTCGCGACGAAGCTCTCGTCGTAGGAGGCGATCACCTGCGAGGCGTCCCGGTGCTTCCACCCGTCGGCGATCGAGTGGAGGACGACCTGCACGCGGTCCCGGACGGGCGGGCCGCTCGCGCAGCCCGCGAGGAGCGCGAGCGCGAGCGGGATTGCGACGCGGCGGTTGAAGCTTAGAGCGCGGTTCATAGAATGGGCAATCTTAGATGAGCGGGGAAAGAGTG
>JACQDU010000007.1 GCA_016200955.1 bacterium | reverse complement strand
CCGCGTCGCGCGCGGCGATGAGGAGGTTGTTCGTGCCACCGAGCGTGATCTCGAAGCTCTTCTGGGGCTCGGCGACCGACCTCGGGACCGAGGGGAGCGCGGCTTGGTGGTAGACCACCTCGACTCCCCCGCACGCCGAACGGCACACCACCGGGTCGCGGATGTCTCCCTCGATGAGGTCGACCTCGTCGCGGAGCGGGGCGAGGTTCTCGGTCTTGCCCGTCTCGAACGAGTCGAGGACGCGCACTACGTTGCCGTCGCGGACCAGGCGCTCGACGAGGTGAGAGCCGATGAACCCAGCTCCTCCCGTCACGAGCACGCGTTGCATGCGAGTTGCCCTTCCTCGACCGGACGCCGCATCCTAGCAGCCAAAGGCGCTCTCCGGTCGCCCGCGTGCGAGAAGCGGCAGCACGAGCTCGTGACTCGAAGCGACTCCCCGCGCTCGATCGCGGGAGGTGTCACGAGACCCTCAGGCGAGCGGCAGCGAGCCGCGGTGAGAATCACCGGCCTCGGCTTCCGCCCGAACCAAATGCCACGCGTTGGGGCGTGGCGGACGAAGATGACTTCTTCTCTCCGCGAGAAGAATTGGATTGTTAGTAGTACAGACCCCGGGTGCCGCATCTCGACGGTGCGGCTCGCGCACGCCGACCTCGACCCGTTTGCGCGTTCATCTCCCCCAAAGCTCGACACTCCCCGGCCGTGGTGCTAGAAGAAACGCGAAACTCCGAGGCAGCGCACGTTGGCCGACAAGATCATCGTCACCGGCGGTTGCGGATTCATCGGGCGCGAGGTCGTCGCTCAGCTCGTCGCCCGCGGCGCCGACGTGACCGTCGTGGACGACCTCTCGAAGCCGGAGTCGGCCGCTCCTCCGGGCGCGAGGTTCCTGCGGCAGGACCTGACCGACACGAGAGGCACGCGGCCCGCTTTCGCGGGCTTCAAGCACTGCATTCACCTTGCGGCGAAGATAGGCGGGATCGGGTACTTCCATCGCCATCCGGCCACGATCTTGGCGGAGAACGACAAGATCTACTCGAGCGTCTTCGAGGCATGCGCTCACCACAAGTACGAGCGGATCGTCTACATCTCGTCGTCCATGGTCTTCGAGAAAGCGCGCCAGTTCCCCTCGAGGGAGAGCGACCTTCACGACACACCGGCGCCTCTCTCAGCGTACGGTTTCTCGAAGCTCTCGGGCGAGTGGTATTGCAGGGCGTTCAAAGACGAGTTCGGCCTTCCCTACTCGATCGTCCGCCCGTTCAACGCCTATGGGGTCAACGAAGCGCCCGGTGAAGAGGTGGGAGAAGCCCACGTCATTCCCGATCTCGCCAAGAAGATCCTGGAATGCCAGGATCCGCTCGAGATCCTGGGAGACGGGCAGCAGACGCGCTGCTTCACGCACGTCTCCGATATCGCGCGGGGGATCCTCGCCGTGCTCGACAGCCCGCGAGCGGCGTGCGAGGACTTCAACATCTCCTCTCCCGACGAGGTCCGGATGCTCGATCTCGCGCGCATGATCTGGGAGCTCATACGTGGGCGGGACGCGCCATTGAGGATCAAGCACGTCCCCGGTTTCAAGCACGACGTGCAGCGCCGCGCGCCCGACGTGGAGAAGGCGCGCCGCCTCCTTGGCTTCGAAGCAAAAGTGCGCCTCGAGGACAAGCTCCCCGAGGTCGTGGCGTACGTGAAGGACGTCGTCCTCCCGCGGCTCGCTGCGAGGCGCGTGTGAGCCGGCTCTCGCTTCTCGAAAGGAACCAGCGTGGTTGACGCGAGGTCGCGCACGCGCACGGAGAAGGTCGCCGTCGTTGGGGTCGGTCGAGTGGGCCTCCCGCTCGCGCTTTACCTCGCGGATCACGGCATGGCCGTCGTTGGGATCGACGTGGACCCGAAGCGCATCGAGACGCTCCGCGCGAAGAGGATGCCGTTCATCGAGCACGGAGCGGGCGAGCTCCTCGAGAAGCACGGGGGCGGCCGCTTCCACCCGACGACGGAGGTCTCGGCGATCTCCCAGGTCGAGGTCGTGATCCTCACGCTGGGAACACCCGTCGACGAGCACTTGAACCCCGATTTCGGCGCGATCGAGGCCCTCTTCGCGGACCTCCGGCCGCATCTCAGGAAAGGGCAGCTCGTCGTCCTCCGGTCGACGGTGACTCCTGGGACGACGGAGTACGTGCAGAAGCGACTCCGGACGTACGGCTTCGATGTCGGCAAGGACATCTTCCTGGCCTTCTGTCCCGAAAGAATCGCGGAAGGCCGCTCGATCGAGGAGCTGCCGGAGATCCCGCAGATCGTCGGCGCGCTCGAGGCAGAGAGTCGCGCTCGCGCGACGGCGTTCTTCGAGGGCCTCGTCCGGATGGTCGTGCCTTCGGACGCGCGTTCGGCCGAGATCGCGAAGCTCTTCTGCAACGTTTACCGCTACGTCGACTTCGCCATCGGCAACGAGTTCATGATGATCGCGGACATCTTCGAGCGCGATATCTACGAGATCGTCGAGCTCGTGAACAAGGGCTACAAGCGAGCGGGCCTCAAGCGCCCCGGCTTCACGGGAGGCCCGTGCCTCTACAAGGACGGCTTCTTCCTCGTCGAGAGGACGCCCTACCCCGATCTCCTGACGACGGCCTGGAAGATCAACGAGAGCGTGCCGGCTTACCTGATCGAGGGTCTCTCGAAGCGCATGGGGACGCTCGAAGGAAAGGTCGTCCTCATCCTGGGGCTCGCGTTCAAGAAGGAGATCGACGACACGAGGAACTCTCTCTCGTACAAGGCGATCAAGATCCTCGGGAGGAGGGGGGCGACCGTGCTCAAGCACGACCCCTTCGTCTTGCCCGGAGACCTCGATCCCTTCCTGAAGCAGGCCGACGCCGTCTTCGTCTGCACGGACCACGACGCCTACCGCGCGCTCGGCAGGAAGGGCCTCGCGCAGAAGACGCGCGCCGGGACGCACGTGGCTGACGTCTGGAACGTCTTCGGGAGCGGCAAGGTCTTCTTCTGCACCGACGATCGGTAGAAGCGCGATGAGCCCTCCTCTCACGCTCGTCATGCCCGTCTACCACGAGCAGGAGAACATCGCCCGCGTGCTCGCGGAGGTCGAGGAGAAGATCAAGACGCCCCACGAGACGATCGTCGTCCACGACACGGACGACGATCCGACGCTCCCGGTGGTGCGCGAGATCATGCCTCGCTACCCGACGCTGCGCACGCTCAGGAACGACATGGGGCGAGGCGTCCTCAACGCGATCAAGGCGGGGTTCGCGGCCGTGCCCCGGGACGGGATCGTCGTCGTCGTCATGGCGGACCTGTCGGACGATCTCGCCGTCGTCGACCGCATGTATTCGCTCGTCGCCTCGGGAAGCTGCGATCTCGTGTGCGGCTCGCGTTACATGCGCGGCGGCCGCCAGATCGGCGGGCCGCGCGCGAAGTCGTTCCTGTCGCGCCTCGCCGGCGTGACGCTCCACGCGCTCGCGGGGTTGCCGACGCGCGACGCGACCAATTCGTTCCGCATGTATCGGGCCTCGCTGATCCACGCGATCCCGATCGAGTCCAGGGGAGGGTTCGAGCTCTCGCTGGAGCTCACGGTCAAGGCCCACGCGCGCGGCTATCGGATCGCCGAGCTCCCATCCACGTGGCGCGACCGCACGGCGGGAGAATCGCGGTTCAAGCTCATGGCGTGGCTGCCGAGTTATCTCAGGTGGTACTTGCTCGCCTTTCGGCACGCTCACTTGCGGACAGCGAAGCGCCAGGGCCCACCGTCCACACGATGAAGCGTGCTCCCGCGCGGCGCGGTCTCTCGCGGGATCTTCCCGGACGTTGGCTTTTTCGCTCCTCGCGCGTACCCTGAACACGGCGAAATGAACAGCGTGCGACCGATTCCGAGAGAGCGCCTCCTCCCGTGACGCTCGACGCGGAGGTCCGGGCCCTCGAGCGCACGGCGCGAGCGCGGCCCGACGACGGAGCGGCGCAGGTCGGTCTCGCGGCGGCCCTCACGCGGGTCGGGAGGCGACGCGAGGCCCTCGAGGCGTTCATCCGCGCCGCGGCCGCGGAGCCGGGAGACCCCGAGATCGTCCAGGCCCTCGCGAAAGTCGAGTGGTGGACCGGGCCTCGCGGTCCCGGAGGCGGCTCGCGCGCGCTCAGGGTGACGGGTGCACAAAAGCTGCCCTCGCTCACGAAGGCGAGGAAGCTCGGCGCCACGGGCCTCGGCCTCGCGGTCGGGAGAGGCGTGGTCGTCGCCCGAGTCTCCGACGAGAAGGGCGAGGCGCACCTCGAGGCGCTCGCTCTCGCGACGGGGCGCTTTCTCTGGACCTGCCAGGAGAAGGCGACCGTCCTCGCGGCGGCGCCGCCTCTCATCGCGGGCGACGCCGTGATCGACGCGGTCGTCTTCATCGAGCAAGAAGACAAGCGAGCGCGCCTGCGCCTGCGGGCATTCTCGCTCGCCACGGGAAAGCTCCTCCCGCTGAACGTGGAGCTCGACCTCGCGCTGCCTCCGGCGCCCCTCGCTTTCGAGGGAGCGGCCGTCGCGGCGGGTTGCATCGTCCTGGGGATCGTTCCGAGCGGGAAGATCGACTTCCAGCCTCTCGTGAAGGTCTTCGACGTCGAGACCGGAAAGCCGCTCGAGAGCTCGACGGTGCGCGGGCTGAACGAGCTCGCTTTCGACGGCGACTTCCTCGTCCTCTCGGCTGCGAAGGACGCGGCGAGGAGAATCGAGGCCCGCCGCCTCCCCTCGGGCGAGCGCCTCTGGCACGCCGCCCGCGACGAGCGCACGCAACGACTCGCGATCGAGGGACGCACGGTCGTCGCGGCGACGCCTCGGCGAAGATCCTCGCCGCGGCGGAGGACACGCTCTACGCCGTGCTTGGAGATGGCCTGAGAGTGCGCGCCCTCGACCTCGCGGACGGGGGCCCGCTCTGGGACCTCGACCTCTCCTCGCTCAAGGCAGGCGTCAGCCTCGCGGCGGGAGTGCACAAGCTCGCGGTCGCTCCCTCGCGTCTCGTCGGGCTCACGAAGGATGGCGTCGTCTTCGTCCTCGCCGGAGAGCCGTCCTCCTGAGGCGCTCCGTGGACGTGGACCTTCGCGAGCTCGAGCGGCGGGTCAAGCGAGACCCCTCGGACGAGAACGCTCGTCTCTCGCTCGGGCTCGCTCTCTTCCGTGCAGGGAAGGAGACCGAGGCGAGAGAGGCCGTCCGCCCCGACTCACGCGAGGGCTACTCCGCGCTCGCTCGCGCTGCTCTCGGTGAGCCCGCTCTCGGGCCTCTCCTCGACGTTGCTCACGAATGGCGAAGCTCGGGAGGAGATCCCGGCTGCACTCGCTGGTCGAAGGCGCTCCCGGTCACGCGGCCTCGGACGGCCTGGCGGAGGAGGATCGAGGGAGCTCACGCGGCGCTCGCTCTCTCTGTCGATCGCGGGAGAGCCTTCGTGCTCGTGCAAGCTCCGGGAAAGACCATGGAGCTCGTCGCGCTCTCGGTGATTTCGGGTGAGACGCTCTGGCGGTTTCCTCTCGGGAAGGGGCCGGCCGCTGCGCCTGCTGCTTGCAACGGAGTTGTCTACGAGGCGGGCCTCGCGCGATCCGTGGAGACCGGGCATTTGCACGTGACACATGCCTTGACTGGAAGCTCGGGCAAGAAGATCTGGGACTGGGACTTTGGGCTGCGCGACGCACGCCTCCACGGCGCGGTCACGCTGTCCGGGAATCGGATGTTCCTTCCGATCTCGAACACGTCGCGCGGATCCTCGAGGGCACCTGACCCGAACGAGCACGTTGCATTTCTCTTCGCCATGGACACCGAGACTCGCGGTCGAGCCTGGGATCACATCTGTTGGAACGTCGGCAGCGAGGTCGCCTGCTTCGGGGAGTCCGTGTTCGTGCCAGTCTATGAGGCACCTCTCCCGAGAGGAGATCGGCTCGCGTGCCTTGCAGCGACCGACGGAAGACGGCTCTGGTCGGCGAACGGGACCAGCGATCGGAACTGTGCCGCGTCGAGCGCCGTCGTCTCCGCCGGTGCAGGCCGCGTCACTTGCCGCGAGCTCTCGGGAGCCGAGCGGTGGTCCACTCAAGGCGGCAGCGAGACGTCGCTCTGCTTCGACGGAGCCCGAGTCCTCATTGGAAGAGCGAACGGCTTCATCGTGAGAGACGCCGAGCGAGGCCGCGAGATCTCGAGCTGGCAGACGACCGAGAGCCCGCTCCCTTACTTGCCCAAAGGAACCGTGCAGGCTCCGCCGTGCCTGCGCTCCGCGGTCTGCGCGCAGGACCTCGCTTACCTCGCCTCGCCTCTCTCGCCCTCGATCTCGGCGTTCGACGTGAGGACCGGCCGCCTCGCCTGGAGACACAAGATCGAGGACATGCTCGTCCCCGAGGAAGGCCCGCGCCTCCGCTGGCCGACGGTCGAGGCGGGAGAGGCGGACCTGGGCCCGCTCCACCTGGCGCCCCTCCCGGGGATGATCTTCGGGATCACGCTCTCGGGATACGCCTTCCTCATCGAGGAGTCGCCGTCTTCCTGATAGATTCCTCCCGGAGACACCGATGCAGAGGCCGCCGTCCGAGGCTCACGATACGCTCGTCTACACCTACGAGGATCTCGCGGACACTCCCGACGACAACCGTCGCTACGAGATCATCGACGGAGAGCTCATCGTGACGCCGTCGCCCTTCTTGATGCACCAGCGGGTCGCGCGGAACATCTTCAGGATCGTGGATGCGCACGTCGTGAAGAACGATCTCGGAGAAGTGTTCTTCGCGCCTCTCGACGTTGTTTTCTCGAAGACGAACGTGGTCGAGCCCGACGTCATCTTCGTCTCCGCGAAGAACAGCTCGATCCTCGAGCGCCACGTCCGCGGAGTGCCCGATCTCGCGGTCGAGGTCATCAGCAAGGGAACCCGCAAGCGGGACCTGGAGACGAAGCTCGAGCTCTACGAGAGATTCGGCGTCGCGCACTACTGGGTCCTGAACCCCCTCACCCAGGAGCTCTGGGAGCACGTCCTTCGCGGGAAGGGCTACGTCCGCCGCTCTCACCTCACGGGAGCGAAGAAGTTTCGCCCCGCGTGCTTCCCCGGGCTGGTCATCGACCTCCGCAAGGTCTGGGCCTCCTGAGGAGCCGCTCTCGTCGAACGTGAAGATTCGGCTATACTTCCCCCGGCGGAAAACGGGGGGCTGAGGTCACCGCATGTCCGAGTGGTCGAAGAAAACCAAGATCATCATCCTGATGATCGTGCTCGCGCTGTTCGTCCCGATCGGCATGCTCAGCCCCTCGGGCATGAAGTACTTCGTGGACAAGGCCAAGGCCCAGGACCGCGACAAGGACGCTCCGGCCAGGCTCTGGTTCCTCATCCGGGTCTACTACTGGACGCAGCGCTGGGAGGGCGGAGAGCCCGGCTACAACGGGTACGACCTGTCCAAATGGTGGGTCAACCGCTACGGCGGCGAGACGACGGAGGAGGGCCGCTACGTGAGCTGGGAGCCGCCGCAGTTCACCACCGACAACCCGCGGCCCTCCTACTATTCGCCGGACCCGCACCCGCTCACGCCGCAGGTCATCGCGCTCATGGCGGACGAGATCGACACCACCTCGGTCTTCCACGACCGCGCGGAGCACCTCTACAAGATCATCAAGGCGCACTTCGGGGCGGACTCGGATGCGTCGCATCGAGCCGACGAGGGCCTCCTCCGCCAGCAGAAGCGCGTTCTCAAGTGACGGCCAACGGCCCGGATTCCTCGCCGTAACAGGAGTCCGGGGTTTTCCCCGGCCCCGCCCGGAACATATACTGTGTGCCCGCGCGCGCCACGCGCGCGGCAGGGAAGGGAGCCGGCCGCTCGCCCTCGAGCGGTCGGAAGCCTGCGTCGTGGAAGGAGCCGCCATGAAGTGCCCGAGGAAGTCGTTCGCCCTCCCGGTGGCCGCGCTCGCGGTCGCGCTCTTGGCGCCCCTCGCGCCCGCGCGAGCCGAGGACGCGGAGAAGATCGACCAGGCGCGAGCCAAGGCTTCCCTCAAGCGCGCCGAGAAGATCGAGAAGGAAGTCGAGGCGCTCCGCGAGCTCAAGTACCAGGTCCCCGTGAGGAAGGGCGTCGCGAGCAAGACCGAGCTCAGGAAGTTCATCTCCGAGGAGATCGCGAAGCCCGAGACCAAGACCGACATCGCGAAGGAGGAGAAGGTCGGCAAGGCCTTCGGGTTCCTTCCCCGCGACTTCGACCTCGCGAAGGAGTCGGCCGACATGCTCCTCGCCGGCATCGCCGTCTACTACGACCCCGACAAGAAGCGCTTCTTCCTCATCGTGCACGAGAAGGGATGGCTCGGGCTCCCCGAGGAGCAGGCCGACGAGCAGGACGGCTTCACGATGTCCCACGAGCTCGAGCACGCCCTCCAGGACCAGAACTTCGACCTCCAGCGCTGGTCGCTCGTCCTCGAGCACAACGCCGACCGCGCCTCGGCCTGGAAGTTCGTCTACGAAGGCGAGGCGAACTACGTCGCCTATCGCTGGCAGGCCGCGCAGAAGGGCGAGCGGCTCGGCGACCTCCAGGCCAAGGTCGACACCGAGCGCGCCATGGTCGACCGGATCAAGCCGATGCTCAAGGACAAGTCGGTGCGCGACATGCTCCCCAAGGAAGTCATCGAGCAGACCGAGCTCATGGACCGGCTCCCGCCTTACCTCGTCCAGAACATCATGCTGCCCTACGAAGACGGCGCCATCTTCGTCCAGAGGGTCTTCGACAAGGGCGGCTGGGCCGCGGTCACGAAGCTCTTCTCGGACCCACCGAGCTCGACGCAGCAGGTCCTCCACCCCGACAAGTTCTTCGACCGCCAAGAGCCCGTCGAGATCTCGCTCCCGTCGCTGACGAAGCTCGCCGGCTCGAAGGCCCAGGAGATCGACGGCTCGACTCTCGGCGAGCTCAACGTCCGGATCCTCCTGGAGACGCTCGGGACCAAGAAGAAGCGCGCGGCGAGGGTCGCGGCCGGATGGCACGGCGACCGCTTCGAGGCCGTGGAGATCGGCTCGTCCGTCGTCCTGGTCTGGCTGACGATCTGGGAGGACGAGACGAAGGCCAAGCTCTTCGAGGACACGTACCGTCCCGGTCTCGAGAAGCTCCACAAGGGCACGACCGGCTTCTCCCTCGCGCGCCACGGAAGCGAGGTCCTCCTCGTGGACTGCGAGGACGCCGCGCTCCGCTCGAGGCTCGAGGCCAAGGGCTGGGCGAGCGTGGTCGCGGAGTCGCATCTCCGGCCGCTTCCCGAGTTCGTCGAGAGGCCTCCCGTCAAGGACTTCACCGAGGAGAAGGAAGCGACGCCGCCGGCCGAGGGCGACGTCGCTCTCGGCGCTCGCGTGAACGACGAGGAGCTCGGCTTCTCGGTCCGTCTCCCGCAGACTTACAAGAAGCAGGCGAAGGACGTCCTCCCCGCCGAGTTCCAGCAGTTCTCGCGCGGTTACTGGAAGACGGACGGCGACGCCGACCTCCGCGTCCTCGACGTGCCGATGCCCTTCGACAAGGAGAACCTCCTCCAGCAGTTCGAGGCGCTCGTGCGGAAGGGCGTCAAGGACTTCAAGAAGATCTCCGACTCCTCGCGGTCCGTCGGAGGGCACGAGTCGATCGAGATCCGCTTCGAGGGGATCCTCCCCGACGGCACGAACGCGAAGCGCGAGCTCAAGGCCGTGGCGGTCGAGCGAGACGACATGACGCTCCTCCTCCTCGCCTCGGCGCCCGCGGGCAGGCTCGAGGCCGAGCTCAACGCGATCGAGGCGTCCCTCGCGACGCTCGAGATCGTCCCCTCGAAGCTCAAGGACGAGCTCGTCGTCCGCTCCGAGGACAAGGGAGCGTCGTTCTCCGTGGGGCCCGCGTGGAAGGAAGCGGCCGCGAAGTCGCCGGTGATCCTCCGCGCGGAGACGAAGGACGGCGCCTCGATCCAGCTCGTCACGATGAAGGCGGGCAAGGACGACATCGACGCGGATGCGAAGACCTTCGAGGGCATGCGCTCGGGCAAGCTCGACTCCTACCGCTCCCTCGGCGTCTCGAGGATCGAGCGCGACGAGCTCGGACGCGGGTACATCTGCGACTACGAGTACAAGGCGCAGGACGGCGCGGCGAAGCGCGTGCGCGAGCTCGTCGTCCTCCGCTCGGGCAAGCGCTACGCGCTCACGTGCGCCTGTGCGCCGGACGCCTTCGAGAAGAACAGGCCGGTCTTCACGCGGGCCCTCGCGACCTTCTCTCTCGGGAAGCCCGAGAAGCGGGAGACGAAGCCCGAAACGAGACCCGAGAAGAAGCCGGTCGAGCCCAAGCCGGAGAAGAAGCCCGCCGCGGATGAGCCCTTCTAGCCAGGACAAGACATCGAGCCGCTTGCTCACCGCTCAGGATCGAGCTTTCTCGAAGCTCGCTCTCAAGAACGGCTTCATGACGCGCGAGCAGGTGAAGGACTGCCTGAAGGAGCTCAGGAGGAACGGCGTGGACGCCGTGAACGAGGGCGTCCGCTTCGAGGACATGGCGGTCGAGCGCGGTTTCTTGACGAACGACCAGGCGACCGCGGTCGGCCTCGCCTACAAGCGCCTCCGCAAGGACAACGAGAAGCGGAAGTGGCAGGTCAAGGGCTACGAGATCTACGGGAAGCTCGGCGAGGGCGGCCTGGGCGTCGTCTTCAAGGCCAAGCAGATCTCGATGAACCGGCTCGTGGCGCTCAAGATCCTCCACAAGCGCTGGCTCAACGACGAGGAGTTTAAGCAGCGCTTCCTCGTCGAGGCTCGCCTCGTCGGGAAGCTCTCGCACCAGAACTTGATCAAGGTCTACGACGTCGGCCGGGAGGACTGGAAGCTCTACTTCTCGATGGAGTACATCGAGGGCGAGACCCTCGAGGACGTGATCGAGCGCGAGGGCCCTCTCGAGACCGTCCGCTCGATCGACCTCACGCTCCAGGTCCTGCGGGCGATCAACTACATCGCGCGCTACGACATCGTCCACTGCGACATCAAGCCGTCGAACGTCATGCTCACGACGGACGGGGTCGTGAAGCTCGGGGACTTCGGCTTCGTGAAGTCGAACATCGAGATCGCCGTGACCGAGCAAGGCTCGGTGCTCGGCACTCCCGACTACATCTCGCCCGAGCAGGCCATGGGGAAGCAGGTCGACTTCCGCTCGGACATCTACTCTTTGGGAGTCACGCTCTACCACATGGTCGCGAAGGCCCCGCCCTTCGACGGCACCGTCTCGACGATCATGCGAGCTCACATAAGGGAGCCGCTCCCGTCGCCCAAGACGCACAACCCGAACATCCCCGACGCCCTCGTCCGCGTCATCGAGAAGATGACGGCGAAGGAGCCCAAGGATCGCTACCAGACGTGCGACCTCCTCTTCGAGGACCTCGAGGCGATCAAGCTCAAGGAGAAGGCCGGCACCGGCCACGAGCTCGAGCTCGACCGGAACTCCCTCGTCGAGGCGCTCAAGGCGGAGAAGGAGCGCACGAAGGCCGCGCAGGCCGAGTCCGAGCAGCGCAAGAACGAGCTCGACCGGGTCACGAAGAACTTCTGGATCGCCGTGGGCGTCGCGGGAGCCACGGGCTTCGTCGCTCTCGTGCTCGCCGTGCTGCTCGTCGTGCTCAAGTTCAGGTGAGACGGCTCAGCGCCAGCGCTGCTCG